>DATDLP010000103.1:0-2030 GCA_036519255.1 Croceibacterium sp. | reverse complement strand
GTGGTCCCGCCGGAGTTCACCGCGCCGGCTGTGAGACCACTGTTCCCGGCCAGCGTGAGCGCTCCGCCGGCATTGAGTGCGCCCGTGGCGACGAGCGTGCCGCCGGTGCTGCGCAGCGTCGCCGCGCCGGTGGCGTCGGCTGTGGTGAGCGCAAGGTTGCCTGCTGCGACGATGGAAAGCGGGCCGGCAGTCGCGTCGAGGTCTGCGAACGTCAGCGCACCCGGTGAGACGATGTCGACCGTGCGCCCGAGCGCGGCGATCGCGCCGGCCGAGGTCAGGCTGTCGACGTCGAGCGTGCCGCCGGTGGCGCGCAGCAGCGTGGTGCCACCCGACGTGAGCGAGGTCAGCGTCACGCCGAGCGGAGCGACGATGGAGGCGTTGCCGCCCGCGGCGACCGGACCGTTGCCGACGAACGAGCCGTTCGCGCTCGAAAGGTCGAGCGCCGCGGTCGCGTTGGCCTGCGTCATCGCCAGGTTGCCCTGGGTGGCGACGCGGAGGCTTCCGGCAGTCGCGCGCGCGTTGGCGAACGCGAGCGCTCCGGGCGCGGTCAGATCGACCGAAAGGCCTTGCGCCGAGACCGTGCCGGCCGAGGTCAGTGCGGCGACGGTGATCGCGCCGTTCGTGCTCTGTAGTTGGGTGGTTCCGCCCGAATTGACCGCGTTCGCAGTGAGTCCGGTGTTTCCCGCCAGGGTGAGCGCCCCGCCGCTGTTGATCGCGGCCGTGCTGGTGAGCGAGCCGGCGGTGCTGCGCAGGATCGCGGTTCCGGTTGCGTCGGCGGTGGGGATCGAGAGATTGCCGGTGGTCTGCACCGTGAGCGAGCCCGCGGTGGCGTCGAGATCGCTGAACGCCAGCGCTCCGGTAGAAGCGAGGTCGACCGACCGGCCGCGAGCGAGGACGCTGCCGGTGGAGGTCAGGTTGCTCACCAGGATCGCACCGGCCGTCGCCCGCAGCGAGGTGCTGCCGGTCGAAGCGAGCGAGGTCAGGGCGATGCCGCCGTCGGCCGCGATGGTGGCGCCCACGGCGCTGGTCGGGCCGACGACGGTAAAGCTGCCGCCCGCGGTGGCGTTCAGCGGCCCGGTCGCGACCAGGCTGCCGTCGATTGCAATTGCGTCGTCCGCTGCAAGCGTGGTCGCCCCGCCGGCGAGATTCCCGCTGACGGTCAGCGAGCCGAGCGTCGAGGTCAGCGCGAGCGCCCCCCCGGCATTCACCGAGCCGAACGCGAGATCGCCCGAGGTGGCGATCGACATCGTGTCGGCCGCCTGCGCGGTGCTGAACGTGAGCGCGCCCGAACCGCCGATATCGACGTCCTGGCCGCTGACCGAGACGATCCCGGCCGAGATCAGCGTGTCGACCGTCACCGGACCGTCCGCCGAGAGGAACTCGGTGGTGCCGCCGGAATCCAGCGTGGCCAACGACACGCCGGTGCGGCCGTCGATGAGCGTGTTGCCGCCCGTGGTCACCGTGCCCGTCGCCGTCACTGCGCCGTCGACGCTGCGCAACGTCGCCGCGCCGGTGATGTCGGCGCCCGCGAGGTTCAGGTCGTTGGCGCTGAGGATCGTTGCGAACGCGTTGGTGGCCTCGAGCGCGTCGAACGATAGCCCGCCCACCGAGCGGATGTCGACCGATCCGCCGCGCGCGCTGACCAAGCCTAGCGAGAGCAGGTCCCCGACCGCAATCGGACCGTAGAACGAGGAGAGCGTGGTTGTACCCGCGGCATGCAGGCGCTCGGACGACACGGCCATGTATCCGCTCACGTAGAGCGCGCCGCCGGACTGGATCAGGCCGTTAGTGTCGAGGAAGCGGCTGGTGAAGAACGAGTTCGACACGCCGTAGAGCGGTTCGAGCGCATCGACCTGCAGATCGCGGTCGGTGCTCATCGTCGTGATCCCGCCGACCGTCAGCGGCGCTCCGGCGATCGTGGCGATGATCCCGTTGCCATCCGGAGCGAACGAGCCATAGTTGTACAGCACCAGATCGCCGGTCAGGTCGAGCGGCGTGCTCGCATCGAGCACGTCGAGGGTGAAGGTGAT
>DATDLP010000102.1:0-7041 GCA_036519255.1 Croceibacterium sp. | reverse complement strand
CCTGGGGCAGGCGTGGGCCGATCTCGCGCCCTCGACGGTCGCGCGCAAGGCCTCGGCGCTGCGGCAGTTCTACGGTTTCCTGCTCGACGAGAAGCTGCGCGACGACGATCCGTCGCCGGCCCTGCCGCGCCCAGTGGCGCGGCGGCCGCTGCCGAAGATCCTCTCGCACGCCGAGGTCGAGACGCTGTTCGCGCGTGCCGAGCTCGAAGCTGCGGGCGAAAAGCCCGAATCGGTGCGGCTGCTGGCGTTTCTCGAGCTGCTCTACGGCTCCGGCCTGCGCGCGACCGAGCTCGTCGCGCTGCCGCTCGCGGCGGTCCCGCGCGATGCACCGTTGCTGACCGTGACCGGCAAGGGCTCGCAGCAGCGCATGGTCCCGGTCTCGGGCCGCGCGCGGCAGGCGCTGTCGCGCTGGTTGGCGGTCCGGCCCGGCGGCGGCCGCTACCTGTTCCCGTCGCGCGACAAGCATCTGACGCGCATCCGCCTGTTCCAGCTGTTGAAAGACCTTGCCGCGCGCGCGGAACTCGATCCGGCCAAGGTCAGCCCGCACGTCCTGCGTCACGCCTTCGCCACGCATCTGCTCGAGGGCGGAGCGGACTTGCGCGTGCTGCAGACGCTGCTCGGCCACGCCGATATCGCCACCACGCAGATCTACACTCACGTCGACTCGGCGCGGCTGGTCGCGCTGGTCAATGCGCGGCATCCCCTTGCGGGCGGCGGGCGGGGCGGTTAGCGCTGCGGCCGATGAACCAGTACCTCGAATTCGAGAAGCCGGTCGCCGAGCTCGAGGCGCGCATTGCCGAGCTGCGTGCGGCCGCTCAGGGTGACGACGTCGACATCTCGGCGGAGCTGCGGCGGCTCGAAGCCAAGAGCGCCGACCTTCTCGCCGACGCTTACGCCACGCTCACGCCGTGGCAGAAGACCCAGGTCGCGCGACACCCGCTGCGGCCGCATTTCCGCGACTACGTCGCGCTGGCGTTCGACGAGTTCGTGCCGCTCGCGGGCGACCGGCTCTACGGCGACGACCAGGCGATCATGGGCGGGCTCGCCACGCTCGGTGGGCGCAAGGTCGTGCTGATCGGGCACGAGAAGGGCCACGACACCGAGAGCCGGCTGCGGCACAACTTCGGCATGGGCAAGCCCGAGGGCTATCGCAAGGCGATCCGCCTGATGGAGCTGGCCGGGCGCTTCGGGCTGCCGGTGGTGACGCTGGTCGACACCTCCGGTGCCTATCCGGGCGTCGAAGCCGAGGAGCGCGGCCAGGCCGAGGCGATCGCGCGCTCGACCGAGGCGTGCCTCGCGCTGCCGGTGCCGATGGTCGCGGCGATCGTCGGCGAGGGCGGCTCGGGCGGCGCGGTGGCGCTCGCCAGCGCCGAGCGCGTGCTGATGTTCGAGCATGCGGTCTATTCGGTGATTTCGCCCGAAGGCTGCGCCGGAATCCTCTGGCGCACGGCGGAAAAGGCTTCGCAGGCGGCCGAAGCGATGAAGGTCACGGCGCAGGATCTCGCGCAGCTCGGGGTGATCGATCGAATCGTGCCCGAGCCGGTGGGCGGGGCGCATCGCGATCCGAAAGCGGCCGCCGAGGCGCTCGGCGCGGCGATCGGCGAGGAACTCGATGCCCTCGCCGGCAAGAGCGCAAAGCAGCTGCGGCGCGTGCGCGAGGACCGTTTCCTGGCGATCGGCGACCCGCGCGCGGCGCGCGGCGGGAAACGCTGAACGGGAACGGAGACCCGGCTTGGCCGGTTTTGCGAACGACGAAGGCGGCCGAGGTGTCGCCGCAATGCTTGTTCGAGGAGCCGCAGGAATGGCCGCAACCCCCACCCGCCGCGTCAGCCGGCTAGCCCTTGCCGGGATCGCGGCGACCGCGCTCGTCGCGCTGCCGCTGCAAGCCCAGCGAGCCGGCTCGGCAATCACGGCCCAGGAAGCGCAACAGGGCGCCGAGTATCACCCGCAGTTTCTGCAGGAATTCGGCGGGGCGATGACCGGCACCCAGGCCGCGTATGTCGAGCAGGTCGGCAAGAACATCGCGGTCCAGTCGGGGCTGGCCAACTCGCAGTCGGCCTTCACCGTCACGCTGCTCAACAGCTCGGTCGACAACGCCTTCGCGATTCCCGGCGGCTACGTCTACGTCACCCGCCAGCTGGTCTCGCTGATGAACAACGAAGCGGAGCTCGCGGGCGTGCTCGGCCACGAGGTCGGCCACGTCGCCGCGCGCCATTCGAAGAGCCGCCAGCAGGCGGCGCAGCGCAACAGCATCCTCGGAGTGCTCGGCGCGATCGTCACCGGGGCGGTGCTCGGCAACAGCGCGCTGGGCCAACTCGGTCAGCAGGTCTTTTCGGCCGCGCCACAGCTGCTGACCGCGCGGTATTCGCGCAAGCAGGAGACCGAAGCCGACAATCTCGGCATCCGCTACCTCAAGAGCGCGGGCTACGATCCGCGGGCGATGGCCACGCTGCTGCAGAGCCTTGCGGCGCAGAACGCGCTCGATGCGGCGCTGCAGGGGCGTGACGCCTCGATCCCGCAGTGGGCCTCGACGCACCCCGATCCGGCGAGCCGGGTGCGGTCCGCGCTGACTCAGGCCGGCACCGTCGGGGGCGTAAACAATCGCGACACGTTCCTCACCCGCATCGACGGTCTGCTCTACGGCGACGATCCGGCGCAGGGCGTCATCGAAGGCAACACTTTCATTCACCCCGACATGCGCCTGACCTTCACGGTTCCGAACGGCTACTACATGGTCAACGGCACCGACGCGGTGTCGATCAACGGGCAGACCGGGCAGGCGCAGCTTTCGAGCGGCGCCTACAGCGGGGATCTCGACACCTACGTGCGGCAGGCGTTCCGGCAGATCGGCGGCGAGCAGCAGCAGCTCGCGCCGCAGAACGTGCAGCGCACGACGGTCAACGGGCTGCCGGTCGCCTACGGCATCGCGCGGGTCAACTCCGGCCAGAGCACCGTCGACGTGGTGGTGTTCGCCTACGAGTTCGCCCGCAATCAGGCGTTTCATTTCTCGACCATCACGCCTGCCGGCAGATCGTCGGTCTTCGAGCCGATGTTCAACTCGATGCGTCGGGTCACCACGGCAGAAGCGCAGCAGGTCATTCCGCGCCGCCTCGATGTGGTGACCGCGGCCCGCACCGACACGGTGCAGTCGCTGGCGGGCAGGATGGCGTACGGCAGCGCGCAGATCGAGCGATTCCGCGTGCTGAATGGCCTGGCAGCCGACGCCCAGGTCGTTCCGGGCGAGAAATACAAGATCATCGTGCGCGGCTGACCGAGACGGGCCGCAAGCGCAAAAAGAGAGGGCGGCAGGTTTCCCTGCCGCCCTCCCGTGTTCGCCGAAGCGAACGCCGCTTAGGAGTCGGCGCCCGGCGGAACACCCTTGTTCGCGGTGTTCAGGTCGCTCTCGACGAGGTCGAAGGTTTCGTTGAGCTCGCCGCCCAGAGCCTGCATGGCGGTGATCGCGGCAACGGCGATCAGAGCAGCGATGAGGCCGTACTCGATGGCGGTGGCGCCCTGCTCGTCGCGGAGCAGCTTCGTGAAGAACTTCATGGTCGTCTCCTGGTTCAATCTTCGGTACCCGGCCTGACCCCCCGTTTGCGGATCAAGCATTCTCAGCACTACGAGGCATTAGTTTAGAAATGCCTAACTATCCGCCGGAACGGTCGCATCCTTGGCATCGGTCGAGGTTGATTCGACATGATTCCATGATTCGATGACTTCACCGGCGACGGCCTGCACAGTCACGACGATCGCGAGAAAGAGCAGGCCGAGTATCAGACCATACTCGACGGCGGTTGCCCCGCGGTTGTCCCGCAGAATTCTTTTGAAGAACTGGCTTCCACGCATCGATTGTCCCCCTGGACGCACGGTCCGATGAATGGCTTTTTCTCACGTCAATGCTAACGAAACGTTTAGACGATAGGTTTACATGGAAAATAGTCCGACACCTGTGGCCGTGGTGGCCGTTGCCCTTCGCGACTCCCGGGGACGTGTGCTGTTGCAGCAATGCCCTGCGCACAAGCGCCATGCGGGCAAGTGGGAGTTCCCTGGAGGCAAGGTAGAACAGAAGGAAGAACAAAAGGTTGCGCTCTGCAGAGAGGTGTTCGAGGAGCTCGGTCTGGAGCTTTCGCCGGATGCGCTCGAGCCGTGCGGAATGGCCGAGGAGCCGCCGCACGATGGCCGGCCGGGACTTGTTCTAAAGCTTTACAGCTCGACCGCCTGGCGGGGGAATCCCGAGGGACGCGAGGGGCAGCGGTGGGGCTGGTTCACGCTGGCCGAGGCCGCCGCGCTCGACTTGCCGCCGATGGACCGCGCGCTGCTCGAAGGGCTTTCGGGTTAGCCCTTGCCAACCCGGGTTCACCTGCTATGTGGCGCCCCTCCAAGCGCCCGTAGCTCAGCTGGATAGAGCACCAGACTACGAATCTGGGGGTCGGAGGTTCGAATCCTTCCGGGCGCGCCAACCTCCCCTCTTTGCTGCCGATTGCTCGGGCGAGTCTGTCGCCCCGCCGTGGCGAGCGCCCGCAAGAAGCAATCGACCTGGCGCAAGCGATTGCACAACGCGACCGGAATCGCGAGGATGCGCCGCGCGGGGAAGGAGAGGCGGTATGGCCAGGCTCGTGTTCGGGATGAACCAGTCGCTGGACGGCTACGTCGATCATATGGAGTTCGGACCGAGCCCGACGCTGTTTCGCCAGTTCATCGCAGACGCCGAGGGGCAGGCGGGCAGCCTGTACGGCCGCCGGATCTACGAAATGATGCGCGACTGGGACGACGATCGTCCCGAGTGGGATGCCGACAGGCGCGCCTTCGCCGCGGCGTGGCGGAAGCAGCCGAAATGGGTGGTTTCGCGCGCGTCGCCACAGCTCGGGCCCAACGCGAGCCTCGTCGAGGGCGATCTGGCGAGTGCGATCCGCGTGCTGAAGTCCGGATGCGACGGGGAGATCGAGGTCGCCGGTCCTGACCTGGCGCGAAGCCTGACCGAACTCGGCCTGATCGACGAGTACAGGATCTACCTGCACCCGGTGGTGCTTGGCCAGGGTACACCCTATTTCGCCGGCCCTCGGCCGCCGCTGCGCCTCGTGGCGCACGACAGGATCGACGAGGACGTGATCCGGTTGCGCTACGTTCCCGCCTGATCTCGCGATTCGCCACGGAACTCCGCCGCCGCTTGCCTGTTGTTGAGCACAACGGCCGAAACCGGCCTGTAGCGAGGGGCGCTTGCACGACGATCAACGGTCTGACGCGGGCTGCGACGGCCGCTCGGTCGAACCCGGCGTCTGGTGTTATGCCCGCGCCTCGCGCGTGCGCGTGATCGTCGACGCGGCCGATTATTTCGATCTCATGCAGCAGGCGATGCTCAAGGCGCGCCGGCGCATCCTGCTGATCGGCTGGGACTTCGACACCCGCATCCACCTCACGCGCGGCCGGCGATGGTGGCAGAAGGGCTGGCGGCGGCAGTTCCCATCGCGCCTCGGCAGCTTCATTCCGTGGCTCACGCGGCATCGCCGCGGGCTCGAGGTCCGCATTCTCAAGTGGGGCGTCGGCGCGCTCAAGTTCCTCGCGCGCGGGACGATGGTGGTCGATCTGCTGCGCTGGTTCCCGCACCGGCGGATCGACTTCAAGTTCGACACCGCGCATCCGATCGGCTGCAGCCATCACCAGAAGATCGCCGTGATCGATCACGCGCTGGCGGTCTGCGGCGGGATCGACATGGCCGACCGGCGGTGGGACACGCGCGAGCATCGCGAGCGCGAGCGCGGGCGCAGGCGGCCGGGCGGCAGCCCCTACGGGCCGTGGCACGACGTGACGATGATGATGGAAGGGCCGATCGCGGGCGCGCTCGACGGTCTCGGGCGCCGCCGCTGGGAACGCGCAGGGGGCAAGCCGCTCGCGCCGCTCGATCCCGCGGCAGAGAGCGCCTGGCCCGACGGGCTCGAGGCGCATTTCGAGGACGTCGAGATCGGCATCGCCCGTACGCGCGCCGAATACCGCGGCGAGCCCGCGGTGCACGAGGTGCAGGAGCTGTTCCTGCGGCAGATCGCGCGCGCGAAGCGCTTCATCTATGCCGAGAACCAGTACTTCGCCTCGCGCGCGGTGGCCGAGGCGATCTCGGCCAGGCTGATCGAGCCCGATCCGCCGGAGATCGTCATCGTCCATCCGGCGAGCGCCGACGGGTGGATCGAGACGACCGCGATGGACCCGGCGCGGGCGCGGCTGGTGCGCGCGCTCAGGGAGATCGACCGGCACAACCGGTTCCATCTCTATACGCCGTACACCGGCGAGACGCCGATCTACGTCCACGCCAAGCTGATGATCGTCGATGACGAGATCCTCCGCATCGGCTCGGCGAACTTCAACAACCGCTCGCTCGGGCTCGATGGCGAGTGCGACGTGTTCATCGACTGCGCGCGGCCCGGCAACGGCCATGCCTGCACGGCGATCCGCGCGCTGCGCCTGTCGCTGCTGGCCGAGCATTGCGGGATCGGCGAGGACGAGGTGGCGGCGCTGATCGAGCGCGCGGGCTCGATGGCCGGCATGATCGCCGCGCTCGGTGACGGGCAGGCGCGGCACTTGCGCCCGTTCCATCCGCCCGAGCCGAGCGAGCTCGAGGCCGCGCTGGCCGACCGCGAGACGTTCGATCCCGAAGACCCCGCGGAGATGTTCGAGATCGTGCCGCCGGGGCGTGGCCTTTTCCGTCGGGGCAGCCTATTGGCGCGGGCGATGAACCGCGTGAACAGGAAGCGCCGCGCACGATGAGCAGTCTAGATGGGCCGGACGAGGACGAGCCGCGCGGCAAGCCGCCAGTGCCCGACCACGTCCAGGAAGCGGTCCGCACGCTGATCCGCTGGGCCGGCGACGATCCCGAGCGCGAGGGGCTGCTCGACACGCCCCAGCGCGTCGCGCGCGCGTGGAAGGAATACTGCCAGGGCTACGGCGAGAACCCGGCGAGCCACCTGAGCCGGACGTTCGAGGAAGTCGGCGGCTACGACGAGATCGTGCTGCTCAAGGACATCCCGTTCCAGAGCCACTGCGAGCACCACA
>DATDLP010000101.1:0-10807 GCA_036519255.1 Croceibacterium sp. | reverse complement strand
TCGCGCCGACGCTGGCCGACCTGATCGGCCTGCATGAGGCCAATTCGTGGCAGGGCCACAGCCTGCTCGCGGTCGCCGAAGCGGGCGAGCTCGGCTTCACGATGCGCGATGCGACGCTGTGGCAATCGGCCGAATGGACCGCGGTGAGCGATCCGCAGGACGGTCGAGCGCGACTTTACGCCAACCGAACCGACTGGCTGCAGCGGGACGACCTGGCCGCGCGCTACCCCGGCCGCGCCGAGACGCTGCTCGCGCGCGCCGCGGCCACGCAGCGGTTGCACGACTATCTGCTGCGGCACGATCGGCTGGCGCCGTGACGCCGGGGGATACGCCGCGGCGAACGGGCGCCGATCACTTCGCCATCGCCTGGCGGCTTACGGCAGGCGCGTGGCTCGGCTGCGCGGTGCTGCAGCTGCTGCTTTACCTTCGCCCTTCGCCATACGGCGGGCCATTCCTGTTCCACTGGGCCAAGTTCATCGTCCGCCCGCTGGTCTACGAGATCCTCGCGGTCTGGCTGATCGCGCTGCCGTTCCTGCTGCTGTGGCTGTGGCTCTACCGCCGGCCGCTCGCGTCGCCGCGCTGGCGCTGGCTGCACGCGCTGCTGATCGCGCTGATGGCGGCGAACCTGCTGATCACCGCGTTCGACCACGAGCTCTACCGCTTCCTCGGCATCCGCGCGGGTCCCTCGTTCCTGACCATCTACGTCCAGGCCGAGCGCGCGGCCGATCCGCTGTTCCTCAACATCCTCGCGCTCGATCGCGGCGGTTCTTACGTCTCGCCGCTGCTGTGCTTCGGTGCGCCGCTGCTCTACCTGGCGTGGGCGGTCTGGCTGACCCGCCGCCGGCTGCGCCGCGCGCCGCGCTTGCGGTTCGGCTTGCGTGTCGCGCTCGCGCTGCTGTTGTTGCCGCTCGCCACGGGGCTCGTCGGCTACATGGTCGCCACGGCCAAGTTCCGCCTGACGCGGCTCGAGCCTGCGCTGTTCGCGATGGTCCGCGACACCCAACAGATCTACGAGGACGACCGCGTTCCGGGCGATGTGAATGCCTTCGCCCGCCAGTGGCAGGCCGAATGGCAGGCGGGCACGACCGACCGCAGCTGGCGCTTCACCGACAGCGAGCGCCCGTTCGTGCGCGTGCCCGCCGACCCGCGCGTTCCCGAGCCGGAGAAGCGCTGGAACGTCGTGATCGTGCAGATGGAATCGGTCCGCGGCAACGAGACCGGCCATCTGAACCCGGATCGTCATCACACCTCGGCCACGCCGTGGCTCGACCAACTCGCAAACTCGCCCGATGCGGCAGTCTATACCCGCGCGCTGACCTTCGGCCCGCCGAGCATCAACGGCCGCTTCGCCACGCAATGCTCGGTCACCCCTTCGGCGCATCGCTGGATCACCGCGCACACGCACATCGCGCTCTACTGCCTGCCCGACGCGCTGCGAAAGCAGGGCTACCGCGCCGAGATGTTCAGCTCGGGCGACATCGACATGGACAACTCGACCATCTGGGTCATGCGCATGTACGACCGGCTGTGGCGCTGGTCGGACCGCTGGCAGGTCGACCGCGACGTGTTTCGCCGCGCCGCCACGCGGATGCGCGAACTCGGGCGCGAGGGGCCGTTCATCGCCACGCTGCTCACCGCGAGCAACCACCACCCGTTCCGCTCGCTCGAGCCCGAGCTCGACGTCGCCGGGCAAGGCACGGTGCACGACCGCATCCTCAACACCACACGCTACACCGACGACGTGGTGCGCGAGCTTATGGAGTCGCTGAAGGACGAGCCGTGGTTCGACCGTACGCTGTGGGTGATCAACTCGGACCACGGCTACAACCTCGGCGAGCACGACGGGATCGTCGGCGGCTACACACTGTACCGGGAGTCGGTCTGGACCCCGTTCCTGATCGTCGGCCCGCACCCGCGGCTGCCGCGCGGGCGGCACGACGAGCTGGTTACGCTGATGGACATCGCCCCGACGATCGCCGACCTCGTCGGACTGCGCGAGACCAACCCGTGGCAGGGGCACAGCCTGCTCGCGCTCGCCGGGCCGCGCGAGGTGCGGTTCGGGTTCCGGGACTCGCTGCTCGCCGAGACCCCCAGGTGGACCGTGCTGCGCGATCCGCACGACGGCGAGCCGCGCGTTTACCGCTCGGACGACTGGCTGCAGCAGCACGACCTGTCGCGCGAGCAGCCGGAGCTGGCCAAGCGCCTGCTCGACAGGACGGCGCGCGAGCAGCGGTTCCACGACTACCTGCTGCGTCAGGGCCGAATCTGGCCGCGCACCTCGTCGTAGATCGCTTCGAGCCGCGCGGTCTGCTTGTGCAAGTCGAACCTGTCCTCGGCGAGCCGGCGGGCAGCGCGGCCCATCCGCT
The DNA here is from genome assembly GCA_036519255.1 of Croceibacterium sp. GTDB lineage: Bacteria > Pseudomonadota > Alphaproteobacteria > Sphingomonadales > Sphingomonadaceae > Croceibacterium_A. The sequence continues at coordinate 8,441 of DATDLP010000101.1, read as the reverse complement.
CGCGCAGCTCGGGCGAACCCAGCAGCGTCCCGATCCGCGCGGCCAGCGCCCCGGTATCGCGCTCGGGGACGAGGAAGCCGGTTTCGCCGTCGACGATCGCCTCGGGAATGCCCGAGTGAACCGTGCCGACCGCCGGCAGGCCCGCGGCGGCGGCTTCGACGATCACCGTCGGCAGGCCCTCGGCGTCCCCGTCGCGCGCGGTCACGCTGGGTACCGCGAGGAGCGCGGCACGCCGCATCCATTCGGCGACCTCCGCCGCAGGCAGCGCGCCGAGGAAGCGCACCCGCCCGCCGAGCCCGGCCGCGCGGCGCTCGAGCAGGGCGCGCTCGGGCCCGTCGCCGATCACCACCAGCCGTGCTTCGGGCACGCGCGCGATCGCGTCGATCAGCCCCGCGGTGCCCTTCTTCTCGACCAGCCGGCCGACGTGCAGCACGAGCCCCGCCTCGCGCTCGCGGCGGCCGGCGAAGCGGTCGAGGTCGACGCCGAGGTAATGGGTTCGCGTGCGGTCCGCGGGGAACCCGCGCGCCAGCGCCATGTGCCGCAGGGCATCGGACACCGGGAGAAACAGCGCGCCGCCGCGCGCCAACTCGCGCTGAAGCACCGCGTAGCGCATCCACGACAGCCGGCCCGAGGTCAGCATGCGCGCGCGGGTGCGCGTCAGGTCGTAGCCGTGCAGCGTGGCGACCAGCGGCACGCCGAGCGCGCGGGCGAGCGGAAGCGCGGCGAGCGCGTCGGGCCCGAAGTGTGCATGGACCAAGCCCGGCCGCTCGCGGCGCAGGCGCGCGATCACGCCCTGCCAGCCGCCGAACCTCGCCTGCAGCCTTTCGGGCGCGCTTCGCGGCACCACCAGCGCGGATTGCAGCTCCGGCGGCACGTTGCCCTTGTCCTCGATCCCCACGAGCAGCGGGCGATAGCGCCCCAGCGCCAGCGCGTGCGCCCGCACGAACGTCTCCGACGGATTGAACAGCGGCGCCCGGAAGATCGCGACGGGGGGAGCCTCGGGGGGAGCCTCGGGCGCGGGTTGCATGCCGGCGTTTGTCCAACGCCCGTCCGGTCGATACAAGCGCCAAATATGGCAGGCAGTTACGCAATCCTCCCCCGTTGGGGGCGGATATGACCGAAGAAGCCCGCGCGCAGCGGTTGATCATGCGCGGCGGCGCGTCCGCCGGGCTGGGCCTTGCGCTCAAGCTCGGCGCGCGGATCGCCTTCCTGGCGATCGCCGCGCAGCTGTTCGGTGCGGCGCTGTTCGGCGCGTTCAGCCTCGCGGTGGCGGTAGTCGAGCTGGCGGTGGCGGTCGGCGGGCTCGGCATGAAGCGCTACCTGTTCAAGCTGCTCGAGGAACGCGGCGAACGCCACCAGGGGCACGTGCTGCTCGATGCGGCGCTGCTGGTCGGCGCGGCGAGCCTCGCGCTCGGCGGGCTGATCGCGCTCGTTGCGTTGCTCGCCCCGGCCGAGCTGCTCGCCGCGCAGACCGCGTTCGCGCTCGCGTGGATCGCGCCGATGGTTGCCGGGCAGGCGCTGCTCGACCTGTTCCTCTCGGCGACCCGCTGGACGCATCGCATGCGCTACGACGTCGTCGCACGCAGCCTGATCGAGCCTTACGTCGGCGCCGCGGGCGCGGTGCTGGCGTGGTGGGCCGGATGGAATGCCGCCGGCCTGCTGCTCGGGTATGCCGCGGGAACGGTGGCCGCGCTCGGCTATGCCGCGGTCGGCACCCGCCTGTCGTTCGGCAGCCTCGGCCTTGCGCGCTACCGGCCGCATCCGCTGGCGCTGTTCGCGACGCTGCGTGCGACCGCCACCCCCACCGCGACCGACGCGGTCGCGGCGTTCTTCGGCCGGGCCGATCTCTACGTGGTCGGCGTGCTGCTCGGCGAGGCTCCCGCCGGAATCTACGCCATGGCGCGCCAGCTGCGCACGCCGATCCGCCAGGCGCGGCAAGCGTTCGACAGCCTGCTGACCCCGATCGTAGCGAAGACGCTTTCTTCGGACGGGCCGGCTTCGACGTCGGCCGCGATCTCGTCGGCGACCCGGATGATCCTCGCCGTCCAGTTGGCGCTGTTCCTCACCCTGCTGGTGGTCGGCCAACCGCTGCTCAACTGGCTCGGCGCCGAGTTCGCGCCCGCTTACGTCGCGCTGCTGCTGCTGGCCGCAGCCGAGACGATCCAGGGCGCGTTCAGCGTGAGCGACCTGCTGCTGCTGTACTTGCGCGCGCGGCTGGCGCTGGCGGTGACCTTCGCAATGATCGTCGTCCACCTGTCGACCGCGCTGCCGCTGATCGAGATCTTCGGCATCACCGGTGCGGCGCTCTCGGTGCTCGGTGCGATTGCGGCCGGGGCGCTGCTCCGGCGCTTCCTGCTGCGGACCCGGTTCGGGCTTGCGTCACCGTTGCTGCACAGCGCCGGCCCGCTGCTCGCGGCGGTGGCCGCCTCGGTCGTGGCCTTCGCGGCGCACCAGTACGTTGCCGTGAACGCCTCGGTGTTGCTGCACCTGGGCGCGCTCGCGGCGGTGCTCGCGGTCTATGGCGCTGCGCTGCTCGTCTGGCAGCGCGCGACCGGCGAGACCCTGCAGCTCACCGGGTTTCGTGCCGCCTGACCGCAACGAATTGATTTGTGGAGCGTGCGCGGCAAATGCGTTAACCTCTCGCTTATGGGGCAACAGGTGGGTCAACTCGACTTCATCATGATCAAGCCGTCGCACTACGACGACGACGGCTATCCTATTGTCTGGTGGCGCACGATCCTGCCGTCGAACTCGCTCGCCGCGCTCAACGGCCTCGCGCGCGACGCCACGCGGCGCGAAGTGCTCGGCCCGGGCGTGGCGATCAACCTCCAGCCGATCGACGAGTGCAACCAGCACGTAGTGCCGGCGAAAATCGCGCGGCAGATCAAACAGCGGGGCTCTCGCGCGCTGATCGGACTGGTCGGGGTGCAGTCGAACCAGTTCCACCATGCGCTCGATCTAGCGCGCGAGTTCCGCGCGCACGGGCTGCCGGTGGTGATCGGCGGCTTCCACGTCTCGGGCTGCCTGTCGATGCTCAAGGAAACGCCGCCCGAGATCCAGCAGGCGCTCGATCTCGGCTGCTCGCTGTTCGCCGGCGAGGCCGAGGAAGGCCGGCTCGACGAGGTGCTGCGCGACGCGTGGAACGGCGAGCTCAAGCCGGTCTACAACTACCTGAAGGACCTGCCGAGCCTGGCCGGCGTTCCGGTGCCGTGGATGCCCAAGGAGTCGCTCGAGCGGAACTCGGGACAGTGGTCGAGCTTCGACCTCGGCCGCGGCTGCCCGTTCCAGTGCAGCTTCTGCACGATCATCAACGTGCAGGGCCGCAAGAGCCGCTTCCGCACCGCCGACGATCTCGAAGCCATCGTGCGCGAGAACCACGCGCAGGGGGTGAAGGCGTTCTTCGTCACCGACGACAACCTCGCGCGCAACAAGGACTGGGAAGCGTTCTTCGACCGGCTGATCCGGCTGCGCGAGGAGGAAGGGATCGGGGCCAACCTGACGATCCAGGTCGACACGCTGTGCCACCGGATCCCGAACTTCATCGACAAGGCGATGCGCGCCGGGGTGAAGCGCGTGTTCATCGGGCTCGAGAACATCAACCCCGACAACCTGCTCGCGGCCAACAAGCGGCAGAACAAGATCACCGAATACCGCCACATGATCCAGCAGTGGTACGAGAAGGGCGCGCACACGATCGCCGGCTACATCCTCGGCTTCCCGGGCGACACCAAGGAGTCGATCCTGCGCGACATCGAGATCATCAAGCGCGAGCTGCCGATCGACATCCTCGAGTTCTTCTTCCTCACCCCGCTGCCGGGCTCGGAGGATCACAACACGATGCGCGCCGCGGGCCGCTGGATGGACCCCGACCTCAACAAGTACGACCTGCACCACCGCGTGTCGCATCACGAAACGATGTCCGACGCGGAATGGGAAGAGGCCTACCGCGCGGCGTGGGACAGCTACTTCACCTGGGAGCACATGGAGACCGTAGCCCGCCGCCACGCGCGCCTGCCCGACGGGCGGCCGCACAAGATGCTGCAGTACATCAACGAGTTCCGCATGCTCTACGCCAACGAGAAGGTGCACACGCTCGAAGGCGGGGTGATCCGCCGCAAGCGCCGCCGCTCGCGCCGTCCGACGCTGCCGCGCGAGAGCGTGCTCGCGTTCTATCCGAAGTTCGCGGCCGAATCGGCGCGCAAGCTGTTCAACTACTGGTGGGGCTTCCGCCAGCAGAAGGCGGTGCTCAAGCGGGTGGTGAACGATCCCGCGCGCTACGAGTACGAGGACCAGGCGACGCGGCCGCTGTCGCGCGACGAGCTCGAGGCGCTCGACCTGATCCACGGCACGCGCGGCGGGGTCGCGGCGGTCGAGAAGCAGCACAAGCAGGAAGCGATCTTCGAAGCGGTGCGGACGGCGCGCGAGGCCGCTGCATGAGGGCTGCGGTGGGTGCCGGGACCATTGCCGGATCGATCGCGCGGGTGGTGCTGCCGGCCTGCGCGGTGCTGCTCGCCGCGGGCAGCAGCGAGGGCGGGCTCGCGCAGCCGCAGCCCGAGTGCACCGGGCGCGAAGGGCCGCTCAAGCTCTACGTCGATGTCGAAGGCGTGCGCTCGGCCGACGGACTCGTCGCGGTCACGCTGTATGCCGACGATTCGAGCCGCTTTCTCGCCAGCCGCGGCTCGCTTTACGTCGGCCGCGTCCCGGCGAAATCTGGCCAGACGCGCGTGTGCATCTACCTGCCGAGCGCCGGGACTTACGCGCTCGCGGTGTATCACGACGCAAACGCGGACCGTAAGTTCGACCGCACCGGGATCGGCCTGCCCGACGAGGGCTACGGGTTCTCGAACAATCCCGCGGTGATCCTCGGCCTGCCCTCGTTCCGCTCGGTCCGCCTCGCGGTGCCGCGCAGCGACATGAGCACGCGGGTCAAGCTGCGCTATCCTTAGGCCACGAACGCTTCGGCCAGCTCGAGCATCGCCGGGCTGTCGACGTCGATCCACCGGGCATCGCCGACATCGACGGTGCCAGCCCGCCCGGCAGCGGCGAGGCGCTGCATTCCTTCGGACAGGCTGCCCCCGCCACCCGCTGCGACAACGGCCCGGATCGCCTCGGCCAGCTCGGGCGTGGCGAGGAAGAGGCCGGTGTCGATCGCGTTGTAGCGCGCGATCGTCTTGCCGATGGCGAGGATGCGCCCGTCGTCGGCCACCTCGACCTTGGTCGCGTCGTCGATGTCGAGCAGCGGGCCCGTGAGGTTGCGGTCGACCGCCAGCAGCGTGCCGCCGCCGCGCCGCGCGATCAGCCGGCGCACGATCTCGGGATCGAACAGGTGGTCGCTCATCGACAGCAGGTAGTCGCCTTTGAGCACGCTCGAGCCCGCCAGCACCGAATGCCCGTTGGGCAGGTTCCAGTCCGCGACCCGCTCCCAGCCGATCGGCAAAGCCAGCCGGAGCTGCAGACCGGCGAGCAAGGCCTCGACCCGTTCGGCCTCGTGCCCGGTCACGACCACGATCCGCGTCGCCCCGCCTTCGGCGGCGCGGCGGATCACGTGCTCGATCAGCGGAACGCCGCCGACCGGCGTCAGCGGCTTGGAGTCGGAAATCCCCCGCAGGCGGGTGCCGAGCCCCGCCGCGAGGATCAGGCAGTTCATTCGGCCGCCAGCGCCTCGCCGGCGATGAAGTCCTCGGTCAGCTGCGCGGCGAGGTCGTCGCTGAACTGCTGTGCCGGGTGCTTGCAGAAGAACGCCGAGGGGCCGACCAGCGCGCCGCCGACGCCGCGCTCGAGCGCGACCTTGCAGCAGCGGATCGCATCGAGCACGACGGCCGCGGAATTCGGGCTGTCCTCGACCGACAGGCGCAGCTCGAGGTTCATCGGCACGCCGCCGAACAGCTCGCCTTCCATGCGCAGGAAGCACAGCTTGTTGTCGTTGAGCCACGGGATGTAGTCGCTCGGCCCGATGTGGATGTCGTCGTCGCTGAGCCGTTCGGCCATCACCGACTGCACCGCGTCGGTCTTCGACTCCTTCTTCGAGGCCAGCCGCCCGCGGTCGAGCATGTTCATGAAGTCGGTGTTGCCGCCGGTGTTGAGCTGGTAGGTATGGTTCACGTCGACCCCGCGCTGGCGGAACAGGTTCGACAGCACGCGGTGGACGATCGTCGCGCCGAGCTGCGCCTTCACGTCGTCGCCGACGATCGGCAGCCGCTTCTCGGCGAAGCGCCGCTCCCACGCCGGGTTGCTGGCGATGAACACCGGGATGCAGTTGACCACCCCGACGCCCGCCTCGAGCGCGCATTCCATGTAGAACTTCGTCGCCTCTTCCGAGCCGACCGGCAGGTAGTTGACCAGCACGTCGACCTTCGCCGCCTTGATCGCGGCGACGATCTGCGCCCTGTCGGGTTCGGGTTCGTCGGCGAGAACGAAGCCGCGCGCGCCGGCGTCGAGCATGTGCCCGGCCATGCCGTCGAGCACCCGGCCCATCATGACCTTGGTGCCGGTGGACGGGATGTCGCGCGCAAACACGGCGGTGCAGTTCGGCGGAGCGAACACCGCCTCGGCGAGGTCGAGCCCGACCTTGCGCGCGTCGGTGTCGATCGCCAGCACGAACTCGATATCGCCGGGGCCGTAGCCGCCGACGATCGGATGGATCAGGCCATGCGCCTGATTGCTCCGATCCGCATAGTGATGAACTCCCTGCACGAGCGAGCTCGCGCAGTTACCCACTCCAACCAACGCGACCCTGATTTTTGTCATGAGGCCCCCGAAAACTCCGTCATCAAGCTGCAATCTTGACGCCACAAGGACCAAGGGTGTCAAGGGGCGGGAGCCCTTTTCGGACTTATTGTGCCGTCCAAAGGCGATGCCGGGCGGCCAAAAACGGGTCTTTCTCCTCCGTCGCCGGCTTGACCCGGACCGATATCGCGGGGATCACCGACCGGTGGATATCGGGTCCCATCCTTCGGCCGTAGCGGCCTTTTCCGGCGCGCGCGCGGCCAACCAGCGGCTTGCCGGAGTCTCTGCGGCGGGCCGTATCGTGCGCGAAGTGGCCGAGGCGGGCTTCGCGCAGGCGTGGCTCGATCTGCCGGTGGGCGAGGTGCTCGACGCGGCGGCAATGGCCGACGTGCAGCGCCTTGCCGGGGCCATGCCGGTGCGATTCGGCCGCCCTCCCGCTGGCGAACGGGCGCTCGAGCTATCGGGCGATCATCTGATTCCCGCCGCGGCTCTCAGGCAGCCCGACCGGCTCGGCGCGACGGATTCGATCGATCTTTCGCGCTCCGACGCGGCCGGCCGGATACTGCAAGGCACCGGCAAGGCGAGCGATGGCCCGATCTCGCGCTGGCTCAACCGGCCGGTTTCGCGATGGTTTTCGGGCCTGCTGCTGCGGATTCCGGGGCTGCGGCCCATTCACGCAACCGTCGGCACCGCGCTGCTCAGCGCGCTGATGGTCGTCGCGCTGTTCGCCGGCGGATCATGGGGCCTCGTGCTTGGCGGCGTGCTGTTCCAGGCCGCATCGGTGTTCGACGGGGTCGACGGCGAGGTTGCGCGCGCGACGTTCCGCACCTCGCGCGGTGGAGCCGCGCTCGACACTGCGCTCGACACCGCCACCAACATGCTGTTCGTGCTCGGCGTGGCGGTCAACCTCGCGCTGGACGGACGGGGCGATGCGCTGGCCCTGGCCGCCTGGGGCCTGTCTGCGTTCGCGCTCGGGGTGGCGGTGCTCGGCTGGCACGCGATCCGCACGGGCGGCCCGTTCAGCTTCAACCGGATCAAGCAGCACTACAAGCGACGTGCGCCGGGCCCGCTGCTCGGCGGCCTGATCGCGTTCCTCACCGTGGTCTCGAGCCGCGACTTCTTCGTGCTGCTGTTCTCGCTGCTGGCAATCGCCGGGCTGGCGATGGGCGTGCTCTACCTGTTCGCGCTCTGCGCCTCGATCTGGGTGCTGTTCGTCGCCGGCTCGGTGCTGCCACGACGGCGCGAGGCTGCCGGGAATGCCGCCTGATCCTGCTTGTGCATGTACGCATAGGGGTCGTGATGCACCGCCTCGGCGGGCAGGTGCTGCCAGAACGGGCCGAGATCGCTGCGCATCTTGTCGAGGTAGAGCGGAGGCAGCTCGGTGCCGTCCTGCTCGAGATAGCGCCGCATCGCCGGGTCGGTCGCGATCGCGTGGCGGACCGCGCGGAAGTGCTTCGCGCGGCCGAACCCCTCGCTCGAGATCGCCCGCAGGAAGTTGACCGTGCGCCCGGCGAGGTCGCGGGTCGCGCTCCAGCGTCGCATGATCGCGCGCGGGGTGAACGAATGCTCGGTCAGGTCGAGCAGCCGGCCATAGAACTCGTTCCAGCCGTAGTTCTTCGGCACGACGTTCATGACCTGGTTGTTGTCGAGGAAGTGGAACGGGAAGCCCAGCACGCGCCCGGCGCGCTGCAGCTCGAGGTTCTCGGGCGTCGCCT
>DATDLP010000100.1:0-3161 GCA_036519255.1 Croceibacterium sp. | reverse complement strand
AAGATCGTTCGAATAGGGTCTCGCCATACCTGCTGGCCTCCAAACCCAGCCAGCAGGTTGAATCAGAACTCACCCAACTTGGGAATCCCAAACGATTCAGACCAGATGAGTCAGACTCTAGATCGTTGGTTTAGTGGGTGCGCAGCGCCAAGTCGCAAAGCAGGCCTGGATAAATGGCGGTAGCGCTTCCGGTACGACTGGTATCGAGCCTCGGCAGCAAGGATGCAGAGCGGAGGAGGACGTCCCTGCCGACAGCATCCCGCCGGACCACGGCATAGCATCGGTCGGCGATTGGCCGACGGGCCGTCCGTCTGCTTCCTGTGGCGCTCACCTCGCGGCAAGATGACCGCCACGAGGAAAGTGGCCTACACGCCGGACGCGACCGGCTTGGGCGGCACGTTCGCCGGTAAAGCGAACAGCGCGAGGCTGGCGATCGCGAACAAGGCCAGGGTCAGGACGCTGCCCTCCGGACCATCGAATCCACCCGTCAGGTAATCGGGCCCGATCGGTACGAGCTTCTCGAGCAGGGCCGGCAGGTGAACATCGAGCCCGGTAATGGGAACACCGAATCCAACGCCGGCAAACCAGTTCCATCCCGTATGCCAGCCCATGACCCCCCAGATGCTGTTGGCGCGGCGCGCCCAGGCGCAAGCGAAGACCGAGAAGAGAAAGGAGAGGCAGGTCACGCGCAGGGGTTGGTGCGGGGAATAGTGGAGAAACGTGAATGCAAGCGAGGTCGCCACAATCCCCGCGGCGAGGTTCCATCGTCTTGTGACAGACGAGAGAAGCCAGCCGCGAAAGATGAATTCCTCGACGCTCGACTGGAAGGCAAAGCAGGGCAGCAGGACTGCGATCCAGAAAAGAGACGATGCCGAGGCGAATGCCGGAAAACTTGCCTCGGCCCGATAGCCGCCAGCCAACCAGATTGCCGAAATCGCCAGACCCATCATCGCAATGCCGATGATCACGCCGCCCAGGAACTTTCGCAGCCGCGCGGACCCACCAAGCCCCAGGGTCTCCACCCCGCGCCGCTCGACGTAACGCGACCAAGCGTAAGTTGCGGCGGCCATGCTCGCGAACGGCAGCAGGAGGAAGAGGCAGAAGGCCGGCGCGGTCAGCGGATCGCCCTTGGCATCGACCAGGTCCCACTGCTCCATGAGGAGGTCGATGGGAACGCTCGAAAGAGCGACCAGCAAGATGCATATCGCGGGGGCAAGCCAAACCCAGGGCAACCACCCCCGATGCGGGCTCGGCTCGTAGATCATGCTTTGCATGGTGTGTTATTATCACAATACACCATGCGCGCAAACCATAGGTTCTCCGCCGCCGCTCGCTGAAGTAGTCGGCCGTCAAGTCGGCGATGCCGGTCTTGCAGATGAACGGCTTCGCGCTGTGGCCGTTGCGATCGACCGCTTTGGGTCGTTTTTTTGCTGCCCGGCAGCCTGGAGGTTGCCGCGTCAGGCGGTGGCCGCAACACACGCCAAACGTGATCGCGCTCGGAGACCGCATGAGATCTGGACCATTTGGCGGACTTGACGTTGCTCGAACTCGGGTTCTGTTCGAGCGAATACCCGTTCGCTTCGAAAGTCATGACTACCCCGGCGAGCCTCGGAAACGTCGTATCCGGCCTCGTTTCGGCAGGCGCACAGAACATGATCCGAGTCGTCGAGAAGTTAATTTGCACAACTTGATCGGGACCTATTCGGGAGCGATTGCCCGGCTTGCTCAAATAGCATAACCATGACGTTCCGCGGGGGGACGGCCCATGAGCAACGTTGCCGGTAAAGCCTACGCCATGAACGTCGTCACGCCGATGCGGCCGCGACAGACGTGGATCAACAACGCAGTCTTCATGTTCGCCCGGGCCGTGCCGAGCACCCTGTCGGGGCTGCTCGGGCTCGCGCTGATCCACTTCGCGCGCTGGGTGATCATCCGGCGCGACCAGTGGCCGCAGCTCGGGCAGCCGAAGGCCGATCTGCAGAACGATTACATGCTGTTCTGCAGCAACTTCAACGGCACGTGGGACCAGTACATCGACGCCTTCGCCGACGGCATCCCGAGCGGGCTCGACCTGTTCTGGTACGCGAGTACCAAGTACCCCAACTCGATCCCGATCACTCCGTTCAAGAACTATATCCGCGCCAACCAGGTCGACACCAACTACTACTACGACGCCACCCCCGGCAGCGGGCAGCGCGACGTCAAGCTGGCGCTCAAGCTGCTGCACGACACGCAGGCCATCGCCGCGAAGCTGCCCTCGCTCGACGATGACGCGCTGGCCTCGGCATTCGAGCGGCTGCTGATTGCCAACCAGCAGGGGCTCGGCTCGCCCGGCTACGCGCCGGTGGCGAGCTGCGACACCGCCGCCGCCGACCGCAACCGCGCCGATGCCGAGCTCGAGCACTGGGGTGCAGGCGGCACCGGCCCGATCGAGGCCGAGCGCGCGGTGGCGCCGGTCGCCCCGGAGGCCGTGCTCGCCTCCGCCGCTGGCGACGACACCGCCGAGCAGGCGGCGATCCGCGCCACGGTCGACGCGGTGCTCGGCACGGACGCCCGCACCGACGAAGCCCCCAAGGTCGACGGATCGGCCGGTCGTCCGGAGACCCCCGATGCCTAACATCGACGTCCAGACCTACTTCTTCACCGCGGCGGTGCCGGTGTGCAACGAAGGCATCGTCGAGCGCGACGGGATGAAGAGCTCGCCGATCCACGTGGTGCGCGAGGTGCTCGAGACGCTGCCCACCGCGCTGCAATCGCACGCCACCGAGGAGATCGGGCTCAACAGCCCGTTCTCGCGCAACCTGCGGACGCACTTCGCGCGGATCGTCGTGCTCGACCAGCCCAATTTCAACGGGCGCGACTACAGTGACGCGATCGTCAACACGATCAAGAACACCAACCTGCTCGAGCCGCAGCAGCAGGCCGACCAGCTGACCTGCCCGTACATTTTCGTGATGCTCGACTTCGACCTGCCCGACGCGAGCGGCGCGGGCGAGCCGCGGCGGTATTTCGAGGAGCTGTGGGGCCAGATGGAGCCCGAGCTCCGGTCGATTTTCCAGTACTGCTACCGCTTCGACCAGGTGCGCGATGCCGCCGGCTTCGCGAGCTACATGACCGGCTGCCAGATCGAGACGACGATGCCGTTCCACGACTACTGGTAC
>DATDLP010000099.1:0-5309 GCA_036519255.1 Croceibacterium sp. | reverse complement strand
AGACCAACATGCAGACCCCGCCGAAGGGTACCCGCGCGGTCGGCATCGCCAGCCAGTCGGGCGCGCTTGCCGCGGTTCTGGCGACGGCGCTGCATCCGCGCGGGCTCTACGTCTCGACCTCGGTCTCGACCGGCAACGAGGCCGCCTCGGGCGTCGAGGACTACGTCGAATGGCTGATCGACGACGCCGACACCCACGTGATCGCGATGTACGTCGAGAGCCTGCGGCGGCCGAAGGCGTTCGTCCAGGCTGCCCGCCGCGCGCGCGCGGCCGGCAAGCCTATCGTGATGCTGCACCCCGGCAAGTCGAACAAGGCGCAGGAATCCGCCGCCACCCACACCGGCGCGATGGCCGGCGACTACGCTCTGATGAAGACCAAGCTCGCGCGTGAGGGCGTGATCTTCGCCGACACGCTCGAGGAGTTGGCCGACATCACCGAGATCGCGCTGCGCTGCAAGGCGCTGCCCGGCGCGGCAATGGCGGTGCTCGGCGAAAGCGGCGCGCTGCGCGGCCTCGCGTTCGACATCGCCGAGGACATCGGCCTCGACCTGATCCACCTCGACGACGCCAACAGCCCGGCGCTGCGCGCGATCCTCCCGGACTTCGTGCCGGTCTCGAACCCGACCGACATCACCGCGCTCGGCCTGTCGGAGCCCGAGATCTACACCAAGGTGCTGACCGCGCTGCTCGAGGACGAGCGGATCGGGTCGGTGGTCGCCTCGATCATCCAGTCGGACCCGATCACCAGCGGCATCAAGTTCCCGCACATCATCAAGGTGCTCGAGGACGGCACCTTCCCCAAGCCGCTGGTGTTCGCCGGCGTCGACGAGGGGGCGCGGGTGCCCGAGGAGTACATCGAGGGCCTGCGCAAGGTCGGTATTCCGTGGTTCCCGAGCACCGAGCGCGCCTACCGCGCGATCGCCCGGCTGGCCGATCTCGCCAAGCGCGACCTGACCAACCGCTCGGCGACGCCGATCGTGGTGCCGGGGCTCGACCAGGTCTCGGGCGTGGTGCCCGAATACAAGGCCAAGGCGCTGCTCCGCCCGCTCGGCATCGCCTTCCCCGAGGGGCAGTTCGCCACCGACCAGACCAGCGTCCAGGCGGCCGGCGACGCGATCGGCTACCCCGTCGTGCTCAAGGCCCAGGCGGCCGCGCTCGGCCACAAGAGCGATGCCGGCGGGGTGAAGGTCAACCTCAGGGATTCGGGCGAGCTGTGCCAGGCGCTGCGCAACATGGTGCCGAGCGTGCGCGCCTACGATCCGAGCATCGCGCTAGATGGCTTCCTCGTCGAGAAGATGGGCCGGATGGGCACCGAGATGATCGTCGGCGCCAAGAACGATCCCGAGTGGGGCCCGGTCGTGCTCGCCGGGTTCGGCGGGGTGACCGCCGAGATCCTCAAGGACGTCAAGCTGTTCACCCCCGAGATGGACCAGGCCACGGTGCATGCGGGGCTGCTCGAGCTCAGGCAGGCTGCGCTGCTCAAGGGCTACCGCGGCGCGCCCGCGCTCGACGTCGCCGCGCTCGCCGGGCTGATCGTCGAGGTCGGGCGGATCATGGCCGGCAACCCGCGCATCCGCGAGATCGACCTCAATCCGGTGATCGTCCACCCCGAGGGTGAGGGCGTGGTCGCGCTCGACGCGCTGATGCTGGTCGAGGGCTAAACGAACACGTCCGCCAGCTCGCTGGACGGGCCGAGCACGTCGCCCGGCGCGATCATCACGTTGCTGGCGAGCGCGATCGACAGGCCGATCTCGGGGTACACCACCAGGCTCGCGCGGCCGCCCGGGGTGGCGCCCGCGTGGTGCCAGCGCAGGCGGCCCTGCGCGTCGCGATCGACTCGCCACCCGAGCCCGAGCGGCGGGCTCTTGTCCGAAGCCTCGGTCATCGGCGTGAACAGCAGCGCGCGCTCGGCGGGATTGATCCGCGCGTTCGGCCCGTCGAGATGCGCCGCGCCGAAGCGCGCGAGATCGGGCATCGCCATCAGCAGCCCGGCGCCGGCCCAGCAGAACGCGGGGGTGCTGTGCGTCACGTTGGCGTATTCGCCGGCGAGTTGCGGCCGCGCGGTCTCGGGCGCGCTCATCGCGGCGTACATCTCGAGCTCGCGCGCAGCGAAGTAGCCGCGCGCGCGCAAGGGAACCACTTCGTGCACTTCGTCCGCCGCCAGGCTCGGGAGGCCGAAGGGGAGGGCAATCTCGTCCTTCACCAGCCGCACGAAGTCGGTCCCGCCTGCAGCTTCCATCACGAACGAGGCGAGCGTGTAACCGAACGAGGAATAGCTGACCTCGCCGCCTGCCGGGCCGACCAGCGGATCGTCGATGAACAGCGCGAGGATCTCGTCGCGGCTGGCGTAAGTCCGCTTGGTGATCCGGCCGCCCGGCCCCTTGGGATCGAGGTCCTTCGCGTTGTAGTGCCGCACTCCGCCGCGGTGCGTCATCAGCTGGCGCATCGTCGTGGCGCGGTAATGCGCGGGCAGGTCGGGCAGCCAGTAGGCGATCGGGGTGTCGAGATCGAGCAGCCCGCGGGTGACGAGCCGCGCCACGGTGGTGGCGGTGACCGCCTTGCTGACCGAGCCGAGCCGGAAGCTGTGCTGGGGTGCGGCGGCAATCCCGAACTCGAGGTCGACCTTGCCGAGCGCTTCGCTCCAGAGCACGCCCTCGGCGTCTGCCACCGCCAGCGACAGCGCGGGGATCGGATTGTCCTCCAGCAGCCGGCGCGCGATCCTCGACGCGGCGGGATAGCCGTTCGCCCCCATAGTGCGGCTCTCCATCACAGGTGTCATGCTGTAGCAATACACTATTCCAGTACCTTGTCAGGCCCCGTTTTGCGCGGTCTGTGTTCGCGGCTCGTCCAAGTTCCGGCACCTTTGGGCGCGGCGGGGGCGCGGTTGGCACGAGGTTAATATGCCAGACAGGAAGCGCCGTTGATCGGTCGGTACAGCTCCTGTCCGGGGGCCATGGGCGGGACGCAGAGATGTCGTTGATGAAGGTGTTGCGGTTCGCTTCGGCGGACCTGGCGATCGACTTGGGAACGGCGAACACGGTCGTCTATCTGCGCGATCACGGCGTGGTGCTGGCTGAACCGTCGGTGGTGGCGATCGAGACGATCAACGGCTTGCAGCGGGTTCGCGCGGTCGGCGACGACGCCAAGCTCATGCTCGGCAAGACGCCCGAAAACCTCAAGACAATCCGGCCGTTGCGCAACGGCGTGATCGCCGACCTCGAGGTCGCCGAGCACATGATCAAGCATTTCGTCGCCAAGGCGCGGGCCAATCTCGGCACGCGGCGGATGAAGAGTCCCGAGATCGCGATTTGCGTCCCCTCGGGCTCGACCCCGGTCGAGCGTCGCGCGATCCGGGATGCCGCGAGCAACGCCGGCGCGCGGAAAGTCTGGCTGATCGACGAGCCGATGGCCGCCGCGATCGGCGCCGACCTGCCGGTGACCGACCCCACGGGATCGATGGTGGTCGACATCGGCGGCGGCTCGACCGAGGTCGGGGTGCTGTCGGTCGGCGGCATGGCCGCCAGCCTGTCCGAGCGGGTCGGCGGCGACCAGATGGACGAGGCGATCGTCTCCTACGTGCGCCGCAACCACAACCTGCACATCGGCGAGGCCACCGCCGAGCGGGTCAAGAAGGATGCCGGCTCGGCGCTGGCCGACGAGGACAACGTCGTGGTCACGATCCGCGGCCGCGACGCGGTGCGCGGGGTTCCGCGCGAGGTTGCGATCAGCCGCACCGACATCGCCGAGGCGCTCGGCGGCCCGGTCGCGCAGATCATCGACACCGTGCGCCGCGCGCTCGAGGAAACCGCGCCCGAGATCGCGGCGGACATTCTCGACCAGGGCATCGTGATGACTGGCGGCGGCTCGCTGCTGCACGGCATCGACGTCATGCTGTCGCGCGTTACCGGCCTGCCGGTGCGCGTGGCCGAAGACCCGCTCAACTGCGTCGCCGTCGGGGCCGGTCGGGCGCTCGAGGAGAGCTACTACCGCGGCGTGCTGCACGCGGCGTGACAATCGGTTACGCGAAAGCGCTGGCCTGAAACCGGACAAAGTCATAGTGATGGGGAAAAGAAGCTAGAGAGGAGCACTTCCCCCCATGAGGCACAACGGTTTCGCAGCGCGCCTGGCCTGCGCAGCATCCGCCATTGCCGCCGTCGCGGCCATTCTCGGCGGAGCGACCAGCGCGGCTGCGCAGGAGCGTCCGTCCGACCTGACCGAGCTGCCGCCGGTCCCGGCCAGCTACGATCCGGGCAAGACCGCATGGGGCGATCCGAACATCAGCCACAGCTTCCAGATCGAGTACGTGCAGAACACGCGCATCCTGTTCCAGCGGCCGGTCGAATACGGCAACCGGGTGTGGCAGACCGAGGAAGAGCATGCCCGGCGCGTGACCGCGGCCGAGCGCTCGGACGGCAACTTCACCCAAGCCAACGAGAATGGGATCGGCGCGGGTGGCACGGAGGGCCTCGGCGACTGGGTCAAGGGCTCGCCGTTCGCCTGGCGCACCTCGATGCTGGTCAGCCCGGCCGACGGGCAGCTGCCGCCGTTCACCGCCAAGGGCAAGGAACTGCACGAGTCCGGCCGCTCGGGCTGGGTCCCTGGCATCGAGTACGACTGGGTCAGCGATTTCGACAGCTGGGACCGTTGCGTCAGCCGCGGCTTCCCGGCCTCGATGTACCCGTTCCGCTACAACAACGGCATCCGCGTGTTCCAGGGTCCGGGCTACGTGGCGATCCATCTCGAGATGCTCGGCAACCGCGTGATCCCGCTCGTCGCCAATGCGGCGGCGGCCAAGGGCTACCGCTGGCCCGAAAAGACCGAGGCCTGGCTCGGCAACAGCGTGGGCTGGTGTGAAGGCAACACGCTCGTGATCGAGACCACCAACATCAAGAGCGGCGACAGCGTCTCGCACGATTCGTACTCGCGCAACGGCTCGCCGCTCAACATCGCCACCCAGGCCGTGCCGCCGTACAACACGATCCCGACCAGCCCCAAGGCCAAGACGGTCGAGCGGCTGACCATGACGGGCCCGAACGCGCTGATGCACGAGTTGACCTACTCGGACCCGGAAGTGTTCACCGCGCCGTGGACCACGCGGGTCGAGTGGATCCGCGACGACAACTACGAATTCTTCGAATACGCGTGCCACGAAGGCAACCGCATGCCGCGCGACTACATCAGCGCGTCGCGCGCCAAGCGCCGCGACATCGCCGCCGGCCTGGTCGATCCCAACGCGCCCGACGACCGCGCGCAGTGGGCCCGCATCTTCGACCGCGATCCGGCCGTGGCGCCGCCGCCGGCGCCTCCGG
>DATDLP010000098.1:0-10399 GCA_036519255.1 Croceibacterium sp. | reverse complement strand
GATGATGTCGATCTTCTCGCCCTGCAGCTCCTGGACCACCGCCTGCACGCGGCTGCCCTTCATGCCGACGCAGGCGCCGACCGGGTCGATCGAGCTGTCGCGGCTGATCACGCCGATCTTGGCGCGGCTGCCCGGGTCGCGCGCGGCCGCCTTGATCTCGATGATGTTGTCGTAGATCTCGGGCACTTCCTGCGCGAACAGCTTCTTCATGAACTCGGGGTGCGCCCGGCTGAGGAAGATCTGCGGACCGCGGTTGTTGCGCTCGACCTTCATGATCAGCGCACGAACGCGCTCGCCGACGCGGGCGGCCTCGCGCGGGATCTGCTGGTCGCGGCGGATCACGCCCTCGGCGCGGCCGAGGTTGACGATCACGTGGCCGAACTCGACCGACTTGATCACCCCGGTGATGATCTCGCTCGCGCGGTCCTTGAACTCCTCGTACTGGCGCTCGCGCTCGGCGTCGCGGACCTTCTGGAAGATCACCTGCTTGGCGCTCTGCGCGTCGATGCGGCCAAGGTCGACCGGCGGCAGCGGATCGACGATGTAGTCGCCCACGCCCGAGCCCGGCTGGAGCTTCTCGGCCTGCTTGAGATCGACCTGCTTGAAGTAGTCCTCGACCTCCTCGACCACTTCGACCACGCGCCACAGGCGCAGGTCGCCGGTGATCGGATCGAGCTTGGCGCGGATGTCGTTCTCGGCGCCGTAACGCGCGCGGGCGGCCTTCTGGATCGCCTCTTCCATCGCCTCGATGACGATCGCCTTGTCGATCATCTTCTCGGTGGCGACCGAGGTCGCGATTGCAAGCAATTCTGCCTTGTTGGCGGAAATCGGACTGGCCATCAGTCTTCTGCCTTCTCTTCCTCTAGTTCTTCGATCTCGTCGACACCGCTCGTGTCGAGCGGGCGAGTGGCGGCGATGAGCTTGTCTGTCAGGACCAGCTTCGCCGAGTGAATCTGCCCCAGCGGCACGTCGACGCGGCCGGCCTTGCGGTCCTCGATCGTGACAGTCTCGCCTTCGATGCCGAGCAGCTCGCCGCGCAGCTTGCGGTGATCGCCGAGCGGCTCGCTGAGCGAGACGTTGACGTCATGCCCGGCCCAGTTCGCGTAATCCTTGGCCCGGGTCAGCGGCCGGTCGATTCCCGGCGAGCTGACCTCGAGGTTGTAGGCGCCGTGCACCAGTTCCTCGCCGGCTTCCTCGATCGCGTCGATCCGGTCGGACACGCGGCGCGACAGCGCCATGCACTGGTCGACCACCAACTGCCCGGTCGCCGGATCCTCGGCCATGATCTGCAGCGTACGCTCGTCACCCGACCCGCCGAGCTTGACGCGCACGAGATCGAAGCCGAGCGCTGTCGCTTCGGGTTCGATCACTGCAATCAGGCGCGCGATATCGGCCACCAGGTCTCCAGAGCTGACATCTGCGGCAAAGGCGTTCGGTGCCGGCCCCTCGCGGCGCCAGCCCCACCTTGTCGCGACAATGTCGGGATGGATGGCCAGATAGGCGGGTCGCGATCGGTTTGCAACAGCAATCCTCGTGGCGGGTTGTCGCTGCACTTTCGAACGGTTAGGTTCGCCGGCGAAGCAAACCGCATGGAACATCGGTTGCCGAAACAAGGGGATGCGACAATGAGATATGGCGTACTTGCGCTGGTGCTCGCCGCGACGTCCGGAGCTGTAGTGGCGCAGGACCAGCCGTCGGCCTGGGGCTTCTTCGAGGCCGAGGGTGGCCGCAACGGAGCGAGCGTGAGGAGCGCGGACGGTTCGCAGCTCGTGCTCAAGTGCGACAAGCCCGGCCGGCGCGAGGTCCACGGACTTATCCTCCCCGCCAACGCCAAGCTCTCCGCGCCGACAACCCGTCCGGTCTCGCGCGGGATCACCTTTCGGTTCGATGAGGAGTCGCCGAAGACCGAGAACTGGGGCTTCTTCGAAACCTACGCGATCGCCCAGGGCAAGACCACCGACCGCGCGCTGGCGCGGTTCGTCAACGAATTGCGCGGTGCGTCCAAGGTGAACATGCGGCTCGACCCCGCAATCGGCACGGAGGTCGAGCTGGACTTCGACGTGACCGGTGCGACCGAGGCGATCGCGAAGGTCTACGAACTGTGCCAGGATACGCCGCCGACCTGAGCTGCCGGAAACGCGCGGTGCCTAGCGGCGCTGCGCCTTCACGACCTCGGCCACCAGCACCGCGTTGAACGCGCGGTACGCTTCGCGCACGAGCCCTTCCCACGCCGGCACGTCGACCGCGATCAGCGTGCCGCGCTCGCTCTCTTCGGGCAGGTAACTCGAATCGGCCTGGCCAACCGACGACAGCGCGTCGGCCGAGCCGACCGCGGCGAACGGCGTGTCCACCCGGTAGTCCTTGGTCAGATACATCGCCCCCGGCGTCACCGCACGGCCGTTGTTCATCGCGGTGCTGAGATTGATCCGCGAGGTCGACGAGACGGTGAAACCGAGATCGGTGCTGGTCATCGCGCGCTTGCGGCCGAGGAAGTCGCGCCCGGATCTGGCATCGGAATCGGCGAAGTCGATCACCAGCGACGGCATCATCAGCACCGCGTTGAGCGCCTTGGTCGCGTCGTTGAGCTGGTTCTGCGCGCCGAACCGTCTGAGAATGCCGCCGGCCCCGGTCGCGGTAGCCGAATGCAATCCTTCGATCATCGGGGCCTCGGCCGCGCCGAACGCGAGGTAGGCCTTGCGCACGCTGCCGCCGATCGAGATCCCGCCGCGGATGTTCTTCACGTCGCGGTTGTCGGGTGCCAGCCGCGAGCCGCCGGCGACGATCGCGGCGCGGACCTGATCGGCGGGCATGAGCGCGATGCCGGCCGCGGTCAGCTGGTCCCTGAGGTCGGCGTAAGCCGCATCGGTCAGCGCCCGCATGCGCTCGTCGCCGATGCCGGTCAGCGTCGCGGTGAGGCGCGAGCGCACCCCGATGTCGGCCTGCGCGGTGCTCTGGTGCGCGGTGAAGAAGGTGACCTGATACGACGGCACGGCGAACCCTGGCGCCCGCAGCAGCTGCCCGTTATGACCGGTGAACTTGAACGGAAAGACCGTGGCGGCCTGCGCGCCCAGCGGTCCCTCGAAGGCCGCCAGCGCACATCCGGCCGCCAGGCCGGCGAGCATCGTCCGGCGTGAAATCCCCGCTTCGATCACAGTCACCCCCCTTGCGATCCAGTTTCGACCCCGGGGTTAAACCCGCGCTGCAAGGCGCGGCAAATGACAAATCCGGTTAGGAGCGCGGCTACTCCGCCGAGCGTTCGGCGAGGCCGTGCTTGCGCAGGCAATGCCGCAACTGGTCGTACGTCAGCCCGAGCGCCTTGGCGGTCTGGCGCTGATTCCAGCGATTGCGGCCGAGGTGGTGCTCGAGGATCGCGCGCTCGTGCGCCTCGACCGCGATGCGCAGGTCGGCCACCCCCTCGTAGTCCGGTCCGCCGGCGCGGGCCGCGTGGGCCGGCGGCGCGGCGTGGCCCTCGCCGTTCGCGCGTGGCATCGGCGTGGGCTTCCACGGGCTGTCGAAGGGGTCGAACTGGACATGCGCGATGGCCTCGCTCCAGTTGTCCCAACGATAGACCGCGCGCTCGACGACGTTGCGCAGTTCGCGCACGTTGCCCGGCCACGGGTATGAATCCATCTGCCGGCGGACATGGTCGGCGAAGCCCGGCCAGCGTTCCCAGCCGATCTCGGCAGCCATGCGGCGGCCGAAGAAATCGGACAGCACGTCGATGTCGCCCTCGCGCACGCGCAGCGGGGGCAAGGTGATGACCTCGAAGCTCAGCCTATCGAGCAGGTCGGAGCGGAACGCGCCCGTCTCGGCAAGGTTTGGCAGGTCCTCGTTGGTCGCCGCGACGATGCGCACGTCGACCCGCATCGGGCGCGACGAGCCGATCCGCGTGACCTCGCCGTACTCGACCGCGCGCAGCAGGCGCTCCTGCGCGGCCATGCTCAGCGTGCCGATCTCGTCGAGGAACAGCGTCCCGCGGTCGGCTTCCTCGAACCGCCCGGCACGCGCGCGCGTGGCGCCGGTGAACGAGCCCGCCTCGTGCCCGAAAAGCTCGGCCTCGATCAGCGTCTCGGGCAGCGCCGCGCAGTTCATCACCACCAGCGGCTCTTCCCAGCGGTTCGACAGGCGGTGAAGGCGTTCGGCGATCAGCTCCTTGCCGGTTCCGCGCTCGCCGATCACAAGCACCGGGCGCCGCATCGGCGCCGCACGGCTGGCGCGCTCGACCGCGTCGAGAAACGCGCCCGACTGGCCGATGAATTGATGCGATTCCCGATCCATGGCCAAGTTCTAGCGAAAAACCCCACATGCTGGCAATCTCCACCACATGGCCCTGTGCATTACGCGCCGGAAGTGGCGTAAATCCTGCACTTTCCGCGATTGGCACGCTCTTTGCTCAGCAGTCCGCATAGCTTGGACCAGGAGGTACCATCGTCATGTTCGACCGCGAATTCTTTACCAGCAAGCTCGGCGGCGCCGCGCTGGTGAGCGTCGCTGCGATGATCACGTTCAACGTGCTCGCTCTGACGCACCAGCTCGACTCGGCGGGCAAGACGGTGGTTCTCACCGCCCCGGTGGTGGAGCTCGCATGACGGCTGACGACAACCCGCTCGGCCCGATCGGGAGCGGCAAGGGGCGCACCTCGCGCCTCGACCGCGAGATCGAGCGCTTGCGCACGAGCCCCGCGCCGACCGGCAATCCGACGCTGAATACCGTCAATTCCCTCGTTACCGGAGTACCCTGGATGGGCATCTTTTCCCGAACCCGCGACATCATCGCCGCCAACTTCAACGATCTCCTCGATCAGGCCGACGATCCGGCCAAGATGATCCGCATGATCATCCTCGAGATGGAGGAGACGCTGGTTGAGGTCCGTGCGAGCGCGGCGCGCACGATCGCGGACCAGAAGGAGATGCACCGCCACACGGTCAAGCTCGAGCGGCTGCAGGCCGACTGGGGCGAGAAGGCCCAGCTGGCGCTGAGCAAGGGCCGCGAGGACCTCGCCCGCGCGGCGCTGGTCGAGAAGAAGCGCTCGGCCGACATGGGCGACCAGCTCAAGCAGGAAATCGCGGTGCTCGACGATGCGCTGCGGGCCTACGAGCAGGACATCCAGAAGCTGCAGAACCGCCTGCGCGAGGCGCGCAGCCGGCAGACGCAGATCGCCGCCCGGCTCGAGAGCGCCGAGAACCGCGTCAAGCTGCGCACGCTGATGACCAACGAGCGGGTCGACGACGCGCTCACACGGTTCGATCAGCTCGAGCGCCGGGTCGACTACGCCGAAGGCCGTGCCGACGCACTGTCGATCGCCGACGGCACCGGCAAGCCGACGCTGGCCGACGAGATCGCCGCGCTCGAGGGGGCGGACAAGATCGACGAGGAGCTCGAGGCGATGAAGCGCGCGCTCGGCCAGAGCAGCGAAGGCAAGGAGGGCTGATCCGTGGAAGAAATCATCATCATACCGGCGATCTTCCTCGGCCTCCCGTGGATCATCATGCACTACATCACCAAGTGGAAGACCGCGGCGACGATCACCACCGACGACGAGCACCTGCTCGACGAGCTCTACCAGCTCGCCAAGCGGCTGGACGAGCGGATGGACACGGTCGAGCGCCTTGTCGCTTCCGACAATCCCGAATTCCGTCCGGCGCGCATCCAGCACGACCGCGACATCGACAACGAACCGCTGCGCGAGCTCGACCGTCTGCTCGCCGAGAAGAAGGGAGTCCGCAAGTGAACACCCCGCGCACCACGCTTTACCGCGACAAGCAGAACGCCAAGCTGATGGGCGTCTGCGCCGGCATCGCCGACTACACCGGGGTCAACGCCTTCTGGGTCCGGCTCGGGGCGATCATGCTGTGCTTTTTGACGAGCGCCATGATCATCCCGTTCTACTTCATCGCCGGCCTGGCGCTGAACAAGAAGCCGGCGGACCTGTACGTCGACCAGGACGAGACCAAGTACTGGCAGCGCGTCCGGCAGTCGCCCAAGCGCACCGCCCGCGAGATCCGCTCGCGCTTCCGCGACATCGACCGCCGGCTGGCCGAGGTCGAGACGTATTACGTCACCAGCAACCCGCGCCTTTCGGCCGAGATCGAACGCCTGCGCTAAGCGCGCAAAGGGAAGAGGGGACCGTTCCGCATGGAATCGGAAATGATCATCTTCACGATCCCGATCCTGGGGATCCTGCTCGGCTTCTTCGGCGTGTGGACCGCCCACAAGCAGAAGCTCGCCAAGCTCGAGCTCGAAACGAGGAAGCACGCCGCCGCGGGATCGAACGAGATGACGGCGCAGCACCTGGGCCTGATCCGCGAGTTGCAGCAGCGGGTCCAGGTGCTCGAGCGGATCGTGACTGAGGGCGGCTACGACCTCGCCACGCGGATCGAAGCGCTGCGCGACGAACGCCCGGCTGGCGGGATCGCAAGCCGCCAGGCCGACAAGAGCCTCGAACGGCTCCGCTGAGCAAGCGAACGAAAGAAGGGGACCGTCTATGGAATGGGGTTTGCTGATCCCGATCGTGGGCATCATCATGGGTGTCTCGATCCCGATCACCGCGATCAAGCTCAAGCATCGCGAGAAGATCGAGCAGATGCGGCTCGCCGCATCGGGCACTCGCGACCACGGGCGTGACGCACGCTACGAAGCGAGGATCGACGAGCTGCAGGACCGCGTCGCGGTCCTCGAGCGGATCGTCACCGACGGCGGCTACGATCTCGCCTCGCGGATCGAAGCGTTGCGCGACGAGCGCCCGCTTCCCCAGCGGCTCGACGTCGCCGAGCGGCGGGAGCGGATCTGATGGGTTCCGGCGAAACCATCGCGCTGGTCGCGATCGTCGGCGGACTGATCGCTGTGACGATCATCATCGGCACCGTCTTCAAGCGGTTCATGTCGTACAAGGAGAAGCAGCTCGGCCTGACCGCCGACAGCACCGCCGAAAAGGCCGCGCAATACGCCGCGCACGTCGAAAAGCTCGAAGCGCGCATGCGTGTGCTCGAGCGCATCGCCACCGACAAGGGGGCCGACCTCGCGCAGCAGATCGAGGATCTGCGCACCGAGCCCATGGCACGCCGGGCCAAGCCCGCAGAGGAGATCAACTGATGGACGTGCTGCAACAACTGCTTCCCTACATCGGCTGGGCCATCGCCGCCGTGGCAGCGATCTCGATCGGCGGAATATTCGCCGCGGTCCACAACACCCGGCTCAAGATCAAGCATGGCTATCCGCTCGAAGGGATGTGGGGCCAGTCGCTGAAGCCCGCGGTGACCACCGAGGCGATGGAACGGGTCAAGCTGCTCACGCAGGAGAACGCCCAGCTGCGGGCCGAGATCGGCTCGCTGCAGGACCGCCTGATCGTGGTCGAGCGCATCGTCACCGACGGCGGCTACCGCCTCGGGCACGAGATCGAGCGCCTGCGCGACGCGCCGCAGCCGGCGGACAAGAGCAAGAACTGAAGCTGGATCGACGGAGTGTGATGAGATGGATTGGGGTGGACCGGAGTTCATTATCGCAATCGTTGCGATCGCGACGTTCGGCGGCATCCTCAAGACCTGGGTGCGCGCGAAGCACGGTCTGCCCGAGCGTGACCGAGCGGGCCGCCACGGCCGCCGCCACGCGGCTGAAGACACCGCCGAGGTCGAACGGCTGAAGGCCGAGAACGCCCGCCTGACCGACCGGCTCGAAGCCTCCGAGGACCGTCTCGCGGTGCTCGAACGGATCGTGACCGACAAGAGCTACAGCCTCGCCAGCGAGATCGAAGCGCTGCGCGACGAGCCCGCAAGGCTCCAGAACAAGGGGAACGTGCAATGACCGCAGGTATCTGGGCAGTCGCCGTCGTCCTGATCGTCGCGCTCATCTGCCTGACCGAGATTCAGAAGGCCAAGCACCGCGCGAAGAACGGGATCGCCGTCGACTGGATGGGCGGAGAAAAGCCCATCGCGCCGCCGACCAACCCCGCGCTGGAGCGCGAGGTCCAGGAGCTGCGCGAGCGCGTCAAAGTGCTCGAGCGTATCGCCACCGAGGAACGCGAAACCAAACTGCTCTCGGCCGAGATCGAGAGCTTGCGCGAGAAGTAGACCCGACGAGGTCGAGGAGACTAGCGACAATGGACCAGGAATTGCTGATCGCCGCCAGCGCGCTGATGAGTCTGCTGGTGATTGCCGGAGCCACGCTCAAGGGCTGGCAGGATTGGCTGGCACTCAAGAGCCGCGAGCTCGACACCGGCCGGCGGCCGTTCGAGATCGAAGGCGGCGCGCGCGAAGGCGCAGCGCGGATCGAGATCGCCGATCTCAAGGAACGCATCCGCAAGCTCGAGGCGATCGCCAGCGGGGTGGATTTGTAAGAGGCAGCAGGCAGCAGTTGATCGGCAGTAGGCAGTAGGCAGTAGGAGTTGGCCTGCCTACTGCCTCTTGCACCGCCCCGCCGAAACGATAGAGGCCCGCGCCATGCGCAGCCTCGCCGACATTTTCGAAGAGTACGAATTTCTCGACGCCGACGAACGCTATCGCCTGCTGATCGAGCTCGGCCGCGAGCTCGACGCCATGCCGCAGGCGCTCAAGACCGACGCCACGCTGGTGCGCGGCTGCTCGGCCAGCGTGTGGGTCTATCCGACCGAGCACGACGGCACCCTGCACTTCCTGGCCGACAGCAACGCGGCGATCACCAAGGGCATCGTTGCGCTGGTGCTCGCGGCGGTGCAGGACAAACCCGCGGCCGAGGTCGCGGCGATGGATGTGGCAGCGGCGCTAGCGCCGTTCGATCTCCGGAACCAGCTCAGCTCGAACCGCACCCAGGGCGTGCCCAACATGATCGCGCTGGTGCAACAGCACGCCGCGCGGCTGGCGGGCGCGTAAACCGTTTCAGACACAACCCAACACTTAAGGACTAAGGTACAATGAAGGGCTTCAAGGATCCGGGCTTCCAGGATCGCGCCGCGGCATCGGCCCGCGCAAAGGCGGCCGCACTCGAGAAACTCAAGGCCGCGCCCAAGCCGGACGAGGCCGAGCTCGCCGCACGCGCAGCGCGCCGTCTCGAGCGCGAAGCCGAAGCGGAAAGGAAGCGCACGGCCGCCCGCGAAGCGCGTGAGGCAGCGAAGCGCGCCGAGGAAGAGGCCGCGCTCGAAGCTGAAAAAGCACGCGCCGCCGCTGCCCCGCCGGTCCGCACCGAAGCCGAGCTCAAAGCCGCGCGCGATGCGCGCTACGCCGCGCGCAAGAAACGCAAGTCCTGACCGCTACCCGGCTGTTCCGCGCAGCCGGGTCAGGCCGGCCCGCTGCTGCGCGCTCAGTTCGCGCTTGAGCCGGGCCGGATCGCGCGCGAGCACGAAGCCGAAGCTCACCCCGCCTTCCTTGCCCACGGTCGCGTGGTGCAGGTTGTGCGCCTGGACCAGCCGCTTGAGATAGCCGCTCCGCGGCACGTAGCGGAACCAGCGCTGGTGGACGAGGCCGTCGTGGACCAGCGTGTAGACGATCCCATAGCCGAGCACGCCAAGGCCGATCCAGGTGCCGGGCCACCAGGCATGCTCGCCCATGATCATCGGCGATCCGAACGCAAACATGGCAATGCTGAGCGCCGCGCCGACGAGGCCGAACAGGTCGTTCTTTTCCAGCACCCCGTCGTGCGGCTCGTGGTGGTCGCGGTGCCAGGCCCAGGCGAAGCCGTGCATCACGTACTTGTGGCTCGCCCAGGCGACCGCTTCCATCGCGCCGAGCGCGGCAAGCGCGATCACAGCGGGGGCGAGCCAGTCCATCCCGGCTAAATACGGGCTTTGGCCGCTCAAAGACACCCCCGCTTGAATTGCGCGCGCGCGAGCGTAAGTGCCCCGCATGGCCAGCAAACCCCGCACCCTCTACGAGAAGATCTGGGACGCGCACGTCGTCGAACGGCGCGACGACGGCACTTGCCTGATCTTCATCGACCGTCACCTCGTGCACGAGGTGACCAGCCCGCAGGCGTTCGAATCGCTGCGCTTGAACGGGCGCAAGGTGCGCCATCCCGAGCTCACGCTCGCAGTGCCCGACCACAACCTGCCGACCACCGCGCGGCTCGACGCCGCTGGCCAGCGGGTGCCGATCGCCGACATCGAGAGCCGCGATCAGCTCGCCGCGCTCGAGCGCAACGCGCCCGAGTTCGGCGTGCGCTATTTCGATGCGACCAGCCGCAACCAGGGCATCGTCCATGTCGTCGGACCCGAGCAGGGCTTTACGCTTCCCGGCACCACGCTGGTCTGCGGCGACAGCCATACCGCGGCGCACGGTGCACTTGGCGCACTGGCGTTCGGCATCGGCACGAGCGAGGTCGAGCACGTGCTCGCCACGCAGACGCTGCTGCTGCGCACCTGGAAGACGATGGAAGTCCGCGTCGAGGGCGAGCTTGGCCCCGGCGTCACCGCCAAGGACCTGATCCTGCACAT
>DATDLP010000097.1:0-3739 GCA_036519255.1 Croceibacterium sp. | reverse complement strand
CCTGCCGCAGCGCCTCGAGCGTCTCGGCATCCGCCAGCGCGACATAATCGACGCCGGTATAGCCGCCGGCGAGCAGCGCCGCCTTCGTCCTGTCGAGCACCAGGGAGACGTCCGCCCCGGCCCCGATCGCCGCCACCGCCTTGCGCATCGCCAGCGGCAGCACCGCCGCGCGCGCGCGGTCGCCGGGCGAGAGGTAGCGGTTGCGGCTCGACATCGCGAGCCCATCGGCCTCGCGCACGATCGGCACTCCGAGAATCCGCTCGGCCGCGGGCTGGGTCAGGTCGAGGTCGCGTGCCATCCGGCGGATCACCGCGAGCTGCTGCCAGTCCTTCTCGCCGAACAGCGCGAGATCGGGCCGCACTTGCGCGAACAGCTTGGCGACGACCGTCGCCACCCCGTCGAAATGCCCGGGCCGCGAGGCGCCGCACAGCCCCTCGCTAAGCCCCGTGACCGAGACCGTCGTGGCGAACCCTTGCGGATAGACCTCGTCGACCGCGGGGGCCCACAGCAGGTCGGTCCGCTCTTTCGCGAGCAGCCGCGAATCGTCCGCGAGCTGGCGCGGATAGGCGGCGAGGTCCTCATGCGGGCCGAACTGCGTCGGGTTGACGAAGATCGACACCACGACCGAGCGTGCCTGCCGCCTGGCCTCGCGCACCAGCGTCAGGTGGCCTTCGTGCAGCACGCCCATGGTCGGTACCAGCGCGACCGGGCCACGCTTGCGCAACCTGTCCACAGCCGCGCGCAGGTCGGCGAGCCGGTTGACGGTTTGCATGGACGCTGGCCTCCGATAAGAGCCGGGAAAGGGGGCTCGATAGCGGCCCCGACCGGTCTGAGAAAGAGCCCGCCATCACCGTGCCGCCCCAAGTTCCTCACCGCATCGTGTTCGCCAACGAGAAGGGCGGCACCGGCAAGTCGACCACCGCGGTGCACGTTGCCGTGGCGCTCGCCTACCAGGGCGCGAAAGTCGCGGCGATCGATCTCGATCCGCGCCAGCGCACGCTCCACCGCTACTTCGAGAACCGCGCCGAGACCGAGGCGCGGCGCGGCATCGCGCTGCCCGGCGCGACATTCGCCGTGTTCGGTGGCGACAGCGTCGAGGCGCTCGAGGAGCAGGTCGCCGTGCTCGGCGAGGGCGTCGATTTCGTGGTGTTCGACACTCCGGGACGCGACGATCCATACGCGCGCCACGCGGCGACCCAGGCCGATACGCTGGTCACCCCGATGAACGACAGCTTCGTCGATTTCGACCTGATCGGGCAGGTCGACGCCGAGACCTTCAAGGTCCGGCGCCTGAGCTTCTACGCCGAGCTGATCTGGGAAGCGCGCAAGAGCCGCGCCTTGAAGCAGCTGCGCGAGGGGCGGCGCGAGATGGACTGGGTGGTCGTGCGCAACCGTGTGCAGCACGTTGACGCGCGCAACCAGCGGCGCATCGATCAGGCGCTGACCGAGCTTTCGAAGCGCGTCGGCTTTCGCGTGGCGCACGGGCTCAGCGAGCGCGTGATCTACCGCGAGCTGTTCCCCTCGGGACTCACGCTGCTCGACCGCGGCCAACTCGGCGAGCTCGGCACCAGCCATCTGGTCGCGCGGCAGGAGTTGCGCACGCTGGTGGCCAGCCTGCGCCTGCCGATGCCCGGGCGCTCAGCGCCTGCCGCCAGCCCGGAAACCAGCGAGGCCGCCTGACATGATCAAACTGCTGCTCATCGCCGCGCTCGCCGTGCTCGGCTTCAAGCTGGTCATGGGTCGATGGCCGTGGGAACCGAACCGGGCCACGCGCGCTCAGGCGGTAATCCGCGCCCGCACGCTCCTGGGCCTGACCGCCGCCGCTTCCCGCGAGGACATTCTCACCGCGCACAAGCGCCTGGTGACGAAAGTCCACCCCGACCGCGGCGGCAGCAATGCCCAGGTGCACGAGGCGAACGCGGCGCGCGACCTGTTGCTCGATGACTTTCCACCTCAGCTGGAGCCCTGATGACCCACCAGTTCCATTCGACCGTCCTGCGTGAATACGACATCCGCGGCATCATCGGCGAAACGCTCGGCGCGGAGGATGCGCGCGCGATCGGCCGCGGCTTCGGCACCCTGCTGCGCCGCGCCGGCGGGCACCTGGTGGCGGTCGGCTACGACGGCCGGGTCAGCTCGCCGATGCTCGAGCACGCGCTGATCGAAGGCCTCACAGCGAGCGGTTGCGACGTGCGCCGGGTCGGCATGGGGCCGACGCCGATGCTGTACTACGCCGAAGCCTCGGACGAGGTGGTCGATGGCGGCATCCAGATCACCGGCAGCCACAACCCGGCCAACTACAACGGTTTCAAGATGGTGTTCCAGGGCCGACCGTTCTTCGGCGAGGACATCCAGAGGATCGGACGCATGGCCGCGGAGGGCGACTGGGACGACGGCACCGGCAGTGTCACCCAGCTCGAGGTGATGGACGCCTACATCGACCGCCTCGTGGGCGCGCTCGACGGGATCGATCCGGACGTGCTCAGCCGGCTGCGCGTCGCGTGGGACGCGGGCAACGGCGCCGCCGGCCCCGCGCTCGAGGCGCTGGTCGCGCGGCTGCCCGGCGAGCACCACACGCTCTACACCGAGGTCGACGGCAACTTCCCCAATCACCACCCCGACCCGACCGTGCCCGAGAATCTCGAGGACCTGCAGCGGCTGGTGGCCGAGAAGGGTCTCGACTTCGGCATCGCGTTCGACGGCGACGGCGACCGGATCGGCGCGATCGACGGCGATGGGCGGATCATCTGGGGCGACCAGCTGCTGATGATCTATGCCGAGGACCTGCTCGCGCGTCAGCCCGGCGCGACGATCATCGCCGACGTCAAGGCCAGCCGCGCGCTGTTCGACCGCGTCGCCGAGCTCGGCGGCCAGCCGCTGATGTGGAAGACCGGGCACAGCCTGATCAAGTCCAAGATGAAGGACACCAAGGCCCCGCTCGCCGGCGAGATGAGCGGCCACATCTTCTTCGCCGATACCTACTACGGCTACGACGACGCGCTCTACGGGGCGGTGCGGCTGATCGCCGCCGCGGCGCGGCTCGGCAAGTCGGTCACCGAGCTGCGCAGCGCGATGCCCGAGATGCGCAACACCCCCGAGCTGCGCTTCCAGGTCGACGAGAGCCGCAAGTTCGCCGCGATTCAGGAGGTCAAGGCGCGTCTCGCCGCCTCGACCGGGGACATCACCGTCGACGACACCGACGGCGTGCGGGTGACAACCCCCGACGGCTGGTGGCTGCTGCGCGCCTCGAACACCCAGGACGTGCTCGTCGCCCGCGCCGAAAGCTACACGGGCGAGGGTCTCGCCCGCCTGCTCGGGCAGATCGACGAGCAACTCGAAGCCTCGGGGCTCGAGCGCGGTCCCCAGGCCGCGCACTGAGCCCGCGCCTCGCCGCCTACTGCGCGCGGCTCGGCCTCGCCGCGCCCCCGGCTGCCGATGCGGCCGGGCTCGAGGCCGTGCAGCGCGCGCACCGCCAGGCGATCCCGTTCGAGAACCTCGACATCCTGCGCCGGCTGCCCATCGCGCTCGATACCGAAAGCCTCCTGAAGAAGCTGGTCGCGAATCGGCGCGGCGGCTATTGCTTCGAGCAGAACCGGCTGCTGGCCGACATGCTGGCCGAACTCGGTGTCTCCACGCGGCCGTTGCTCGCACGCGTCCGGCTCGGGCAGGCCGGCGGCGCGCATCCGCCGCGCTCGCATGTGCTCCTGCTCGTCGAGGGTGGATGGCTCGCGGACGCAGG
>DATDLP010000096.1:0-9898 GCA_036519255.1 Croceibacterium sp. | reverse complement strand
CCCCCCCCACGGCCAGCCGGGGCTCGGCGACCTCTTGGGCCGCTTCCTTTTCCGCGCCCGCTAACTCGCGCCACCGGCGCAGCTGTCGCCGATAGGATCCGCACCTTCCACTGTGCGAATCGGCTATGTTTGAGGCAAGATTGCCGTTGCATTAGGGTGAGTTAGAGGTAACTATCTAAAGAAAATGGGGGGCCAACTGAAATATCTGCTTCCGTTACCGCTCGTCCTGACTGGCTGCGTAATCGTGGAAGCCGGTGATCAGAATGGTAGGGTGCGAACCTCCAAGACACATATCGGAATTGCTCGAATCGTGACTTCCGAGGTGGAAGGTGCGATTTCCATCGTAGAATCCGAGACTTTGGGCCTAGGCTGGGACAATGGACCGTTCCTCGGTTGGCACTCGGGCAGCTGGATTAGGGCCGATCCGACCGAATGCCAGCTCGTGGTGGTGGTCCGTTCGCGAGCGCAGGCGGACAACGCAGTGAAGGTGATCGAAGCGCTGGAGGGGCAAAGTCCATGTATCGCGGATTTTACAGGAGATTTGGCTCAAGCGCAGCGGCCCTAGGGCTTGCGTTCGCGGTTGCGGGCTGCATGCAGACCACACGTCACAGCAACACGATGATCTTCGGCACCAACACCACCGTCGGTTTCAAGGTCGGCCAGAACGTGAACCAGGTGCCTGAGATCATGTTGGCTTACGACCGGCAGGAAGCGGTCATCATGCCGCTGGTGGCCAACACCGGAAACCACACCGCTGCCGACGGGACCGAGCTGCTTCAACCGTGCGATATGTCGACGACGGTCAAAACCGTCAGCGATAAGCCGTACGCCGTGCACCCCTGTTCGCTCGTCGCCTGGAACGGCAGCGCCCAGGACAGCTATTCGGTCCTCGCCAGCTTCGGCGCGGATTTCGGCGGCGCGGCGAAGGCCGGCAGCGCCGAATCGACCGCCGGCATCGCGCAATATTTCGCCACCGGCATCGCCGCCCAGGTCCTCGCAGCGCGCGGCGGGGCCGCGCTCGTCTCAACCGGCAAAGCTGCCGAGCTGCAACACTCCGACGCCTCGGTCGGCGCCCTTTTCGGGAATGTCGCGGCGTTCGAGCGTGGCGTCCAGCAACGCGAGAGCTACGACGCCTTCCGCGTCAAGTTGCTCCAGAAGATCGCGCAGACGGCCGACGATCAGGTCATGGCCCGCATCGCCGCGTACGATGCGGTCGTGCCCGACCGAGTCGAGCTCAGCCGCAGCTGCAGCGACAAGGCCTCGTGCATCGACCTGGTGGCGAACCCCACCGCGACGATTTACCTGAACTCCTATGCGTTGGATGGCAACAGCGACATTTATCAGCAGAAACTCGACAGCTGGGATAGCAACTAAGGAGAGCGCGACATGGCAATCACGACCGTATTCGCGACACAGGACAAGGAAGCGGCCGACGAGTTCCTGGGACGCAACGCCAAGCTGAACCTGGTCGTGGTCAAATCGACCTCGACCATCGACCTGTGGAAGGACGGCGAACAACAGGATCCCTGGTACAGCCAGCCCGGGACCGGCGACGGCAAAGAATGGATACTGATCCTGGCAACGCAGGACCAAGTCGTCGTGCCCAAGTCATCCGGAAGCTAGCTTGGAATTGTCCTCGACTGGTTCCGAGATCGCCGCGACGTAATGTTCATGGCCGACCTGACGGTAAACCGGAAGCGCACTGCGGCTCTCAATTCTTCTTCCCCACCGTCACCCCCGCAAACGTCGAGCTCGTGGCCGCATTGCCCGCCGTGGTTGCCGGCAGGTTGAGCGTGAAGGCGGCGCCGAATTCGGCCGCTTCGGGGCCGTAGAACCGGCCGTCCGCCGCGCCCGACGAGCCGCCGGCGGTGGTGTTGAACAGGACGAATGTGTTGGTGTCGCACCCGCCCGGGCACGAGCCGCCGATCGCGCCGCCGTAGGTGAAGCTGCCGAGCGCGGTGGTGGCCGAAGTGTCGAGGTTGGTCGCGGTCAGCGTCATCGCCAGGCTGGCGACATTGGTGCCGAAGTTGACGGCGAGCTGGCTGGTGCCGGTCAGCCCGGCGCGCGGCGCCACGGTGCCGTGGCGGCCGGCGCCGTAGACCACCCCCGAGTAGCTTGCGGTGCCGCTGCGCGGCATCTGGAAGTTCGGGGTCTGCACGCCGAACGGCACGAAGTGCTGCGCGGTGGTGCTCACCCCGCCCTGCACCACGGTCTCAGTGATCTCGGCAAAGCTGGTGTAGCTCAGCACGATCTGCGGGTTGCCCGAACCGTGGTTGAATACCCGCGCGGTCATGTTCGGCGCCTGGTAGGCGGTGAAGGTCGCGTTGCTCGCCGCGGGGTTGCGCTGGGCCTCGGTCAACGTGCGCTCGAGCTTGACCGCGCTGCCGAAGGCGGCGGTGCGGGTCGCCCGGAAGACGTAGGACTTCGCCACCGGATCGTAAGTGATCTCGACCGGGCCGTAGGTGCCCGAGAACGTCGCCGGAGTGAATACCGGGATCGTGTCGAACTGGGCGGTGCTGCCGTGCAGCGTGAGCGGCGCGGCGAGATCGCGCAGCGCCACCGGCAGCGCGCTCACACCGGTGCCGCGCAAGCCGACAATCGCGGCGATCGCGCGCGCGCCGCCAGCCGCGCTCAGATCGGCCACCGCGCCGACTTCCGACGCGCCGGCGCCGAAGAATTTGCCGGTAAGCGTTCCCGTATAATCGGTGGCGCCATCGAGCGTCAGAGTGCCGCCGAACGCGTTGGCGGTGGCCGAAAGCGTGGCGCTGCCGGTCCAGGTGCCGCTGTCGGTGACCGTTCCGCTGGTGTGCGCCTGCTGGACCGGAACGGCGGAGGTCACGCCGTAGCCGCCGGCCGTGGCGATCGCACCGCTGGCGAAATTGACGCTGAGCACGCCGCGGCCGTCGAGCGACTGCAGGCCCGAGCCCGGCATCAGCACCCCGCCCTGCAACGAGACGTTGAATGCGCCGCTGCCGGTTCGCGGCAGCGACGCGGCGGTGGTGTCGAAGCCGTAGACGAACGCATCGAGCAGCCCGAGCGTCGGGCGCTTGTCGAACGTCAGGCCGAACGCGACGTTGGAGCTGGCGAGGACGCGAAGGAACTGCTCCTGGCCCGGGGGAACCGACGTTCCGAGCTCGCGCCCGTCGATGCTGAAGAACTTCGGCGGCGCGGCGTTGCCCGTGGCGTTGTAGATCGTCAGCAGCGCCGGCGCGGCGCCGATCGCCGACAGCTTGCCCGCTGCATCGAGCGTGCCGCGTGCGGCCACCCCGAGCGGGCGATAGAACACGTCGTTCTCGGGGTTCGCCAGGCTGGTGACCTGGTTGACCTGGCGGGTCGTGTTGCGCGCGCCGACGATCGCGCCGACGGCCGCGACGCCCGAATTCGGGTTGGCCGAGAACGACGCGCCCACTTCCTGCCCTGCCGGACCGAAGAAGCTGCCGTGCACCTCGCCACCCCCGCCGATCGAGGTCAACCCGATCCGCCCGGCGAAAGCGTTGCTGTTGGCCGACAGGAACGCGGCGAGGCCCCAGACGAAGCCGTCCTCGCGCGCGTTGGTCTGCACGTTGGTGCGGCTGTAGCTGCCCGCGCCGACGATCGCGCCCGATTGCAGGTCGGCGTTGATCCGGCCGGTGCCGCCGAGCGCGTAGACCAGCTTCTCGAACGTCTCGGCGCCGAGCAGCGTGACGTCGAAGCTGGCGACGCCGGTGCGCGGCAGGCTGCCGTCGGGGGTGCGGATGCCGTAGGCGAACGCCTCGAACCGCCCGTCGACCGCGGTCGCGCCGGTGACCTGGCGCTGCCAGAAGCCGGCAGCGACGTAGTGCGTCTGGCCCGAAGCGGTGCCGGTGGTGGTGAGGCTCAGAGTGTCGGTCGTGTTGCCCGAGGTGACGCGGTAGGTGGTCACTTGCGCGTTCGACTGCGCTGCATCGCGGCTGACCGGCAGGAAGGTCTGGCTGCGCGTGCCGTCGTTCACCGTGTAGGACTGGTTCGCGGCGTCGTAGGACACGCTGAGCGCGAGCGTTCCGGCCGAGGTGGTCACGGTGCTGCCGGTGATCGGCGCGCTGAGCGTGCCGTACGAGGCGACGTTCGCGAAGCTCTCGCTGACCAGCGGCGCGATCAGGTCGTCGTTCGCGGTGGGTGTAGGCGTCGGAGTGGGTGTGGGTGTTGGCGTCGGAGTCGGAGTCGGAGTTGGTGTGGGCGTCGGAGTCGGTGTTGGTGTCGGCGTAGGCGAAGGAGTCGGCGTGGGGGTCGGGGTCGGACTCGGGCTCGGCGTGGGTGCCGGCGGCGGAGTCGAGTTCGTCCCGCCGCCGCCGCAGGCCGCGAGCGTGAGTCCCAGCGAAACGACCGATGCGCCGGCCGCCAAGCGCCACTTGCTCATAAAAACCCTCGAAAAATCAGGGTCTCTTTATCGCTCGCCGCGCGCGCGGGCGAAAGTGGCAATTGTCGACCGTCCAGGATGCGAACACAATTCCGCGCGGATGTGAACGGCCACGTCGAGGGGAGGCGTTCAGTCCTTCTTGCCGACCAGCGCGCCGCCCATGTGCACGATATTGCCCGGAAGACTGGCATCAGTGCCGCGGAACCCGGCGAAAGTCGCTGCGAACTCCACCGCGGCCGGACCGAAGAAGCTGCCGTCGATAGAGCCAAATCCATCCGCCGAGCTGCCCGTAAGGGTCGCCGCCAGGCGATCCACGGCGCCGGTGAACGCGAAAGTGCCGAAGTTGACCGTCCGCCCGAGCTGACGCTCGACGCCGGCGATCGACAAGGTCCCGGTCAGCCCGCCCCCGGCGAAATTGACATCGAGGTCGGTCGAGCCGGCCAGGTCGTAGTGCGCTCGGGAACTGACGCCCTGGCCGACGACGATGCCGGAGTAGCTGGCGCTCCCGGACGTCGGCATCGCTGCCGTCGTAATACCGTACGCAAAGTAATCGTAACCGAAGCCACGCCGGTCGAACGCCGGCTCGTCAAAGTTTCGCCGGAATGCGCCGAAGCTGGCGTAGGTCAGTTGCAGCTGCGAATTGTCCGGCCCGGGCCGGTAGAGCGCCAGCGTCTGGCCGCCCCCCGCATCGAACAGGATGAAGCGGCCATCCGGGCTGATCGAACGCGAGGGTTCCTCGAACGTGACATCCCACGCCCCGGCCTGCTGGTAGCGAAACGACCGCGTGTCCGCGTCGTAGTGCAGCGTGGCGGCGGTGCGCGAGGGGGTGAAGAAATCGAGCGGCCGCTTGTCCGAGATCGCCTCGGCGAGGAATATGTCGGTCACTCGAGCAGCAAATTGCTGGTCGGAATTCAAATTCAGCAGGTTGGTGTTGGTTGCCGAGCCGCCCCTCCGCCCCATGATCGTTCCGACGATCGCACTGCCCGGAAGCGTTCCCGTTCCGAAGAATGCCGCGCCGACTTCCTCGCTTGCCGGGCCGAAGAACTGGCCGTTGAACGTCCCCGAATACTGCTCGAAGAACGGCAGGCGGAAGCTGCCGCTGAAGGCGTTGCCGCTTGCGATCGCGCCGTTTCCGGAAAACCGCTGCGCGAACGGGTTGACCGCGCCGCCGTCCATGATCTCGTTCACCTCGATGTCGAGGAGCAGCTCTCCGCGGGCAAAATCGACCGAGAGCTGGCCGTCGCCCGCGTAGCTGGTGGGTCCGGCTGTGCCGATCAGGTCTACGGCAAATCCGGCGCTCCCGCTCGAGGGGACGTTGCCGGCGGGCGTCGGCGCGCCGTAGACGAACGCGTCGACCGTGGCGTTGACCGTCGATGCGCCCTGCACGGTCCGCTGCCACGAGCCGCTGCCGACATACTGGTAGGTCAAGGCGCCCGAAGTTCCGGGCTCGGTCAGCAGCAGCGTGTCGGTCGTGCTGCCGGCGGTGCGCGTGTAGATCCGCTGCACCGCGTCCTGCGTCGTGACGTCGGACTGCCGGAAGGTCTGCGATCGCGCGCCGTTGGTGATCGTGTAGCTGTCCGTCGCCGCGTCATATCGGACGGTCAGGCTCGCGGCGGCGGCCGTCCGCGTGGGCGCTGAACCATCGGTCGGGAAGCTGCCGGTCCCCAGCGCGGCCTTGTTCGAGAAGCTCTCGGTAACCAGAGGACGCAACAGGTCCGGATTTGTCGGCGTGGGCGTAGGCGCGGGAGCTGGTGCCGGCGCCGGAGCAGGGCTCGGCGCGGGCGGCGGCGTCGAAACCGGGCCCCCGCCTCCGCCCCCGCCGCAGCCGCCCAGCGCCAGGGCGAGCGAAGCTATCGACGTGCCCGCCGCCAGACGCCACCTGCTCATGCTATTGCCCCCCAAAAAGTAAGACCCCCGCGGCGACTATTCCGCATGGCTCCCTGACTGAAAAGCGAAAAATCGCCCGCCGGTCAAAACGCGGAAACCACGCCGAACTCGACCGAAAACCGGTCGTAGTCGTAGATCCCGACCGTCGACCAGTTGCGCTCGTAGCGCAGCCGCGCGAGCGGGGCGAAGCTGCCCACGGTCAGGCTGCGGAACGTGCCCGATAACGAGAGGTCGAGGTTGTCGTCCTTGCGCCGTTCGGGGTACAGCAGCAGCCGCGCATCGGACTCCAGCCGGCGATAGCCGGCATTAGCCACGATCGTGGTCCGCTCCCACTCGCGGTACAGGTAAATGCTGCCGCCGCCCGAGGTGTTGGCGTAGCCCGGGTCGCGCGCATCGTCGCGCGATCCGAACAGCCGGACACCGCCGCCGGTCGTGTTGGTGAACGCCCGGTCGAAGCTCACTGCCGCGCTGTAGCGGTCGGCATCCTGCAGCGCGTTGACCGCGTTCTCCTCGCGCAGCGCGCTGGCATCAACGCGCAGCTGACTGCGGTCGCCGACCGGGTGCTCCCAGTTGCCCGAGACTCCGTAGTAGGTCGCGTAGGGATCGAGCCCGTACCAGCGGTGACCGGCGGTGAGCGACAGCGCCAGCCGGTCGCGACCGGACATCAGCTGGGGGCCGGCCTGGACCGAGAGCGCGATGTCGTCGTACTGCGACTTGCGGTAGAGGTCGCCCGCGAGGTTGAGCCGCACCAGCATGTCGGCCTTCGCGCTCATCGGCAGGCGCGCGTAGCCCTGCCCTTTGAGCGAGAGGCCGATGCCCGATTGCGCCTGCGCGTCCTCGCTGAGCTCGAAATCGCCGATCACCGTGCCGAGCGTGTCCGAGCTGGTCGCGCGGTTGATGTTGGTGCTCGGCGCGATCGCCAGATCGACGCTGCCGCCGAACCGCTTGGTGGCACTCAGCGCGTTGGAGTAGAACCGCACGAGTTGCGCCACCTCGGGCGGCAGCGCGCCAGCCTGCACTGCACGCAATTCGCGCCGGGCGCCCTGGTAGTCGCCGAGCTCGGCGAGCACGCGCGCGAGCTCGAGACGAACGGGCGCCGCGTCGGGCTTGTCGTCGAGGATGCGCCGGTAGAGCACCGCCGCGTCGCGCTTGCGGTCCATCTGGTAGGCGTACATCCGGGCGAGCCGGAAGCGCGCTTCGGTCCGCAGCTCGAGGTCCGGATCCTGCGCCAGCGCGAGATAGGCGGTCTCGGCCGCGGCGTAGTCGCCGGAATCGCGCGCGCCGTCGGCAAAGGCGAACAGCTCGGCGGCGCTCAGCGACACGGCCGGCGCAGCGGGCTCCTGCGCAACGGCGGGGGTGGCCAAGGCCAACACCGCGGCCAGAATCGAATATGTCCTCGCTACGGCGACCACCTCACGGGCGGATAAGGAGCGGTCCGCATCGTGGCAAGCGGCCACGCGGCAGGTGTGCCGCAGCGGGAAATCGGCACCGGCGCACGCGGGGCGGGATCGCCGCGCGTGCGCCGGCGCCTTTCAGCTGGCCATCGCCGCAGAGGCGGAGGACGTCAGCGCCTTGAGCACCGTCGCGCCGCCGGGCGAGCTGGTCTCGGCCTTGCGCACGAGCACGTAGTGGGTCTTCATCAGCGTCAGCCCGGCGGTCTTGCGCCGCTCGCTCGGCGAGAGGGCGATCGGGAAGCCGATCCGGCGCTCGAATGCGCGCTGGATCTCGTTCATCTCGCGGTTCCAGCTCATGTCGGTGTAGTGCCAGTCGGCCGCGGGGGTCCGGCCGGCCCAGCGCAGGCCGCTGTCGTGGGGCCGGCGCCGGCGCGCCCAGTCCTCGATCGCAGCCGTAGCCAAATCGTGCAGATCCATTGTCATTCCCCTTTCAAGAAAACCGCCAGCTGCGATACGGCCCGATGCGCTCCAGGCGCCGCGTGTGCGACACGGCACCGAGGAACACCGCCACAAGCTGGATGTACGGTGGCAGCTGCGTCATCGCCCAGTACGCCCGCCGCATTCCCTCGGGCGAGATCAGCACGGCGACATGCCCAGAGACGCAGATCAATTGTGCCGCCGCGGCCCACAGGGGCCACATGCGGTTGGCGCGCAAGGCCAGCCAGACGATCGCGACGAGTTCGCCGCCGTCGAGCACCAAGTGCACCGGATCCACGGCATCGAACCCGGAAGGTCCGAACACCAGGTGGTAGGATACGTCGCTGATCACCCAGCAGACGATTATCCCGGTAGCGATTCGCTCCGGAGGACCGCCTCGCGCGACGGCGAAGAACGTCGCCGCGAAGAACAGCGCGAATCCAAGGAGCACTTCGAACGCCATGTTGCGGTCGATCTCTCGCCGGCCAGCCCCGCGTCAGCCGACGAGCTGGGCGGGCTCCGCAGACATCTTCTCGTCGGGCGGGCACTCGTCGAGCACGCCCATCTCGCGGCCCACGTCGAGCAACGAGCCGTGCACGCGGGCAAGATTGCCGCCGGCCTCGAGCAGGGCCTGCTGGGCCTTCGCCAGGCGCAGCAGCGCCTCGTGCCCCGTGAAGGGTGCCGAGCCGGTTTCGCGGCGTGCGGATACCATGGTGGTGAACAGCGACGAGTGCCGGATCAGCGCCTCGTCCAACGCCTGTTCGGCGGCGCTGATATCTCTGGCTATGCGCATTTGCGCCACAGGAACGGTCATCGACATACCCAATCTCCTCGTTGGCCTGCCCGTCCATCGGGCGGCCAAGTACTCAAGGTGACCGAGCTGTTCCAGGATCCGCTACGGGGCCATCAGCTCCGAGAGCTGAGAGATGATGGCCAGTCCGCCGAGCACGAGAATGACGAGGAACACCGCAATCGCGATGATTGCCCCCAGCCGGATCAGCGTGCCGTAGCGGCCGTCGAACAACTCGGGGACGACAGGGTAATCCGTTTCCGTTTCGCGCGGCTGGCCGGAGTAGGCTCGTTCCCACCGCTTTAACGACGAGAACGTGCCAACCTGTGTCCCGGCTCCGCTTTCGGCGGGAACCGGCGCTACGGCGATACCCGAATTTTCATATGTCAGTTGCCCGCATATCTCGATCAGCCGGCGATAGAGCAACGCCACTTCGCTGCGGCTGCCGGCGCCAAGCTTTTCCTTGGCGAACTGGATGCGCTGATCGACCGTGTGCGGCGAAATGCCGAGCTCGCGCGCGATCTCCTTCGAGGTCTTGTGCTCGATCAGGAGGTCGAGCACCTCGCGCTGCTTGGCCGTCAACCCGGCCAGCATGAATTCAATTTCGGAGTGCTCGCGCCCCATCATGCCCCTGTGTCGTGCCGAATCCGCCGCTTCAGCGGTGCCGCGCACGGGGCGTCGCAGAGCAGCGCCCAAGTCGGACCACAACCTGTTAATATTTGCAAAGGGAAACGACGGCTCCGGCCACCTAATCGTCAGGCCGCCGTGCATCACCCCCCAATGACTTCCAGCTTGCGCCGCCCCCATTTTCGTTCTCCCCCCGGCTTCGCCTGCGGGTTCCGCCGGGATCGGATTCGGCGGCGCGTGCGGGGCAGCCGGACTGTGCCCCCTGAGCTTGCTCGATACTCCCGACGCTGCGAGCAGCGCCTTGTGATCGCTCTTATATGTCTTGCCGGCCCGATAGGCGAGTCATCG
>DATDLP010000095.1:0-5764 GCA_036519255.1 Croceibacterium sp. | reverse complement strand
ATGGCTTCGAGCCCGTTGAACGCCGCGATGCTGCGTCCGGCGGCCGGATTGCCGCCTTTGGTCGCGGCATCGGTCGCGGGCTTGTCGCCCGACGCGGGCGCCTTCGTGACCGGGGTGAAGGCGAACTTCCCGAGGTCCTTCACCATCTCCGCGCCCTGCGCGAGGTTCGGATCGGACTTGGCGGTTTCCTTGAGCGACAACGCGACCGTCGCGCGCAGCGGCACCCCTTCGAGCGACCAGTACTCGATCGTCTGGGTCATCGATTCGATGACCCCTTCGAACATCTTGCCGTGCCAGCGGAACTCGACGACCGGCACCTTGCCGCTCGGCGGCGGCTGCGCGCCGCTGCTCGGCTTCGCCGGCGCCACCGCGTCGGAGCGCGTCATCGCGGCGAGCTGGCCGAGCACGGCCATCACGCTCGTGCCGGTCTCGGTCGTATCGAAGATCAGCTCGACGTCGAGCTTGGCGACGGTCTCGCGTGCATGCGAGTACGGCTTCCCGTCGCCGAACTGGTTGGTGTAGCTCAGCCGCAGCGTCGACGGATTGAAGTGCACGTCGACCGGGTCGTGCTCGGTGAACTTGTCCTCCTGCGGCGCGCTCGTCTTGGTCGAGCAGGGCTTCTTGGCCGGCGGCGGGTTCTGCGTCTTCTTGACGAGCTGGGCGCGGGTGAGGCCGGTCATGTGCTCGGCTTCTCGAGCGCCAGACCCTCGTGCACGAGGTGCAGTTCCTCGACCGCGATGTCGTTGCCCTTGGCGTTGAGGTCGCCGGCGCGGAACTTGACTGGCATGGCGTTGCGCAGCCGCCAGACCGCGCGGATCTCGGGGATCGGGTCGATCGGCTTGGGCGGCTCGGCCGGTTTACGACCAAATGTATTATAGGCGTCGACCTGGACGTTCATCTTGCCGAACGGCGTGTCCTTCGTGTCCTTGTAGTGGTACTCGCCTTCCTTCGGTTTCTCGGGCTCGGGCGAGAACGGCTTGAGTCCGATCAGGCCGATCAGCACGTCGCAGCGGTTGGTCGGCAGCGGATAAGGGTTGGATTCGCCGTCCGCCCCGGTGAACAGCGCCCACCAGTTCCACAGGTTGTCGATCTCGACGAAGCCGCGCTTGAGGATCACCGTGGCGAAGCTGACCTGGCCGACGCGCAGCACCGGGCCGTAGTTGCGTCCGCCTTCCTTGATGACCTTGTGCTCCATCGTCGCTTCGAGCCCGGAGATCTCGGAGAACGCTCCGAACGGCTCGGCCGGCACGACCTTCTTCTCGGTATCGAATGCGACATGGAACGCGAAGTTGCCCAGCGGGGTGCGCAAGTCGCTCGCTTCGGGGAGCCGCAGCGGGATCATGCCGCCACCCGCGTCTGCGAAGCCGAGGGCGGCTCGATCAGGTTGAGCGAGACCACGATACGCTCGATCGGATACGCGGCGGTGAAGCCGATCTGCATGATCGCGCGGCCCGCGTCGATGTCGGCCTGGGTCATCGACGAGCGGTCGCACGCGACCTCGAACGGCGGCTCGCCGCGGATCGAGGTCAGCGCCCCGCGGCCGGCGAGATCCTGCAGGAAACGGACCATCTCGTTCTCGAGCCGCGACCAGAGCTGCGGGCCGCTCGGCTCGAACATCTGGTCCTGCCCCATGCTGCGTGCGGCGCGGAGGATGATGTTCATCAGCCGCGAGACGCCACCCGCGCGCCATGCGCGGCTGTCGGACATCGTCGAATCGCTGAGCAGCGTCACGGTGCCGTGGCGTGTGCCGATCAGCGAGAGCCGCTCGCCGAGCCAGTCGCTGCCGTCGGCCCGGCTGCGCAAGTCGGCGAGGTCGAGCGTGGGCACCATGCGAAGCACGCCGACCGGTTCCTGCCCGGCGGCGCTGTGGAACGCGCCGCTCGCCAGCGCCCGCTTGGCGACGAGCCCTGCGAACACCCCCTCGGGGGATTCGATTCGCTCGGGGCACGGCCGCGACGCCTCGGTGGCGATCCACGGATAGGCCAGCTGCAGCCGCGCGTTGCCGATCTGGTCGCCGGCGAACAGCGTCTGGTCGGCGATCGCCGCGCCCTTCTCGGCGAGCACCAGCAGCGGGTTGCGCTCCTCGCCGCGATCGAGCCCGGCGCTCGCCAGCGGCAGCGGCAGCGCGCCGATCAGCATCACGTCGCGCCGGTGCGACGGGCCGCGCGGCCGGCCGAGCAGGTCGAGCACGTAGCCGAGCGCGCGGCTCCACCGCG
The DNA here is from genome assembly GCA_036519255.1 of Croceibacterium sp. GTDB lineage: Bacteria > Pseudomonadota > Alphaproteobacteria > Sphingomonadales > Sphingomonadaceae > Croceibacterium_A. The sequence continues at coordinate 3,548 of DATDLP010000095.1, read as the reverse complement.
CGTAATCGTCCGGGCCGAGCCGCGGCGCGCGCCATTCGGGCAGCGCCGGCCGGTCCTCCGGCAGCGCGGCGGGGAGCGCCGGCGCGCACGGCTTGAAGTTCTCCGCCGGTGCCGGCGGTTCGGCTTCGGCCGGGGCGCGTTCGGGCCGCCCGGCGCAGAGCTCGACCAGGTCCGGCAGCAGCAGCATCGCGGCATCCTCGACCCCGAAGATCGCCGCTGCGCCCATCCAGGTTCCGCGCTCGGACGGATCGGGGCTGTTGCTGGCCTGGGCGAAGCCCGGCAGCAGCGGCAGGCGCGGCGTGTCCGCCTGTCCGAACCGGATTTTGCCCAGCCCGTCGAGCAGACGGCGCTTGCCCGCCACGAAGTCGCTCTCGTCCAGCGCGAAGTCGACGATCGGCTCGGGGTCGCCTGTGCGCACGATGTAGGCCTTGCGCCCGCCCTCGGCGAAGAAGCTGCGTACCGCGAGCCCGAGGTTGGACGGCACCTTGTCGGGCGAGCCGGGTTCGACCTCGCGCCCCTCCCAGCGGTAGAGCGCGGTGAACTCATCCCAGCTCTGGACCGGCACCGGGATCCCGAGCAGCGCCAGCGTCTCGGCGCTGTCGCCGTCCTTGGGCCGGGTCATCGGCACCCACCCGCCGTCGGCCAGGAACGCGCGCAGGCGTTCACCGAGCGGGGCCGGCTCGCGTGCGACCAGGCCGACGACCATCGCCACGTCGGCCCGGCCGAGCTGCACCACCGGGCCGGGCTCGCGGCGGATGAAGGTGACTCCAGGCAGCGTCATGGGTCGGGTCCGATCAGACCTCTTCCATCTCGATGCCTTCGGAGGAGAGCACGATCTCCTCCATTGCCGCGTCGCTCGCGCCCTTCGCGGCGAGCGTCGGCCCGGTCCACTTCATCGGCCGCGCGTTGATCAGGCGCCACTTGAGGATCGGGTTGCCGACCTCGTCCATCAGCGCGATCGAGACGTTGCGCTTGTGCGTCGGGTCGGCGCGGGTGACGCTGACCCATTGCCAGAAGTTGGTCAGCCCCATGATCCCGCGCTTGAGCGTGACGTCGCTCGCCTTGTGCAGCGCGGGGATCTTGCGGACCCGGTTCTCGCGGTCGTTGCCCTGGCGGTATTCCATGAGTGTGATCTCGGCGCCGAGGCCCGAGACGTCGGAGAAGCCGCCGAGGGCGGAGTTCGACGCCTCGTTCCCGTCGAACTCGACGATGAAGTTGTAAGCGCCGAACGGCGTTTCGCGTGTAGGCATGGTTTACCTCCTCAACCGCGCGCGTCGGCGGTCTTCTGGCCGATGCGGAAGATGACGAATTCGGCGGGCTTGATCGCGGCGACGCCGATCAGGCAGATCAGCCGGCCGTTATCGAGGTCGTTCTGGGTCATCGTCGAGCGGTCGCACTGGACGAAGAACGCCTCCTTCGGCGTCGTGCCGAGCAGCGCGCCGTTGATCCATTCGTTGTACAGGAAGTCCGAGATCGTCGTGCGGACGTTGGCCCACAGCCGCTCGCCGTTGGGCTCGAACACCGCCCACTGCGTGCCGCGGTCGATCGAGGCCTCGAGGTACAGGAAGTAGCGCCTGATGTTGACGTACTTCCACTCGGGGTCCGAGCTGATCGTGCGCGCGCCCCACACGCGGATGCCGCGGTTGGGCAGCGCGCGGATGCAGTTGATGCCGAGCGGGTTGAGCCGCTCCTGCTCGCCGAACGAGACCGCGCGCTGCAGCCCGATCGCGCCGGTCACGGTCTCGTTGGCCGGGGCCTTCCACACCCCGCGCTGGATGTCGGTGCGGGCGTAGATCCCGGCCACGTGGCCCGAAGGCGGCAGGTCGATGATCTGCGGCTGGGTCGGGTCGGTCGCGGCAGCGGGATTGGCCACCGAGATCCACGGGTAGTAGAGCGCGGCCTTGGTGCTGTCGATCTTGCCCTTGAGATCGACGATCTCGCCGGGCTCCTTATTCGGCGGGGTATCGAGCACGGCGATGCGATAGGCGCGTCCCTTCTCGGCGCTGCCGATCAGCTTCTGGTGCACGTCGGCGGCGATCGCGTCGAAGGTCGAAAGTCCGGGCGCGGCGATGATCGAGATGTCCTCGAGCGCGAGCAGGACGTTGAGCGCCTCCTCGTAGCCCGCCGGGCTGCCGGTGCCGTCGACACCGCCCTTGAGCTCGAGATTGGCCTTGGCCAGCGCTTCACGCAGCTCGGCCGGGGCGACCTTCGATTCAATTTCGATCGCGACCGGATTGGTCAGCCGGTCGCGCAGCTGCGGCGGAGCTGCGCCCATGACCGAGCCGATGTAACGGCTGTGGGTCGGCGCGAGGCCCAGCCCGCTGGCCTCGTAGACCAAGCCCGACGGATCGTAGACTTCGGCGTGCAGCGTCACGAGCTCGCACGCGGCGCCTTCAGCGAGGTCCTTGAACTTCGGCCCCTCCGCCTCGGGCGCGCCGAGCACGTAGTATTCGAACGCGTTGGCGCCCGAAGGGGTCTTCACCATCGTGCCCGGCTGCTGCTTGAGCGCGAGCTTCTTGGTGGTCGTGAGCAGGCTCTCGCCGATCACCACGCGGAAGTTGGCCTCGGTGCCGCCGATGCGCGCGCCGCCGGACGTGCGCGCCGCGAATTTGACCTTCTTGTCGGCTCCGGCGGAGGGGTTGACGGTTCCCGCGGCAGGCTTGTTGCCGGCCGCCAGCACGCGCGCGACGTAGAGCCGCCCGCCGCCGTTGTTGAAGAACGCCCGCGCGGCGTGCGCGAGGTAGTTCACCACCGGCTTGTCGCTGATCCTGAGGTCGTCGACCCCGCCGTAGATCCGCTCGAACTCGACGAACGAGGTCAGCAGCGTGGGCACCGGATCGCCCGGCTGGCCGGCACGGGGCCCGCGCGAGGTGAGGCCGACGAAGGCCGCGGTGCTCGTGCCGACGCCCTCGATCGACTTGGCGCGGAAGCTCGTCTCTTCGACGAACACGCCTGGGGCAAGGTATTCAGGCATGGAACAGCTCCTGAGATTGGCCCGACAGAGGGCGGACGGAGAGGGTGGGAACGGTCACGGGGCGCGCCATTCGACTTCGGCCGCAGCAACCGCGCGGGTGGAAAGCTGGACCTCGACGGCGCCCGCAGCGGGCGCCGGGAAGGCCGCGGCGAGCACGTGGGGGTTGGCCCAGCCCGAGCTCTGCGCGGCCGCGCCGGCGAGCGCGGCGAGCACGTCCGCGTCGTCGACCAGCACCGCGCTCGCCGGGTCGGCGACCGCCGTCACCTTGGCCGGGAGCGCGCTCGACACCGAGCCTCCGTTGCCGGTGAAGCTCATCGGAAAGTCGGCGACGATCGCGAGCGCCTCGCCGGCGGCATCGGTCACCGCGTGCGCGGCGAACTGGCCGTTGTCGCTCACGACGCGAACCAGCGCGTTCGCCACCCGCCGCCCGTCGTTGCGCTTGCGCACCGTCACGCGCACCGCGGCCGCGCTCGCCGGAACCGCGCACCGCGGGCTCGGCAGCAGCGCGATCGTGACCGGCGCGAACAGGCTGTCGGCCTCGCCCTTGTGCGCCGGATCGGGGTCGCGCGGCAGC
>DATDLP010000094.1:0-4424 GCA_036519255.1 Croceibacterium sp. | reverse complement strand
GCCGTCATCCCGGCGAAAGCCGGGACCTCCTGCGGCCGAGCTGACCCTCTCGGCGGCGCACACCCGCACAAGGTCCCGGCTTTCGCCGGGATGACGGGTGGCTGGCACAGGTAATCCCAGACCTTGCAATCCGTTCATCTCCCGCCATCTTGCGCCGCGTGACGGGCCCGATTCTCGATATCCGCAACCTGTCGAAGACCTACAAGGGCGGCACTACCGCTCTCGCCGGCGTCGACCTCTCCATCCGCAAGGGCGAGATCTTCGCGCTCCTCGGCCCCAACGGCGCCGGCAAGACCACGCTGATCGGCGCGGTCTGCGGGCTGCTGCGCCCGACCGGCGGATCGATCGAGGCGTTCGGGCTCGATGTCGCGCGCAACTGGCGCGAGGTGCGCCGGCGTATCGGGCTTGTGCCGCAGGAGCTGAGCTTCGACATGTTCGCGCGGGTCGACCACTCGGTGAACTACTCGCGCGGGATGTTCGGCTGCCCGCCGAATGCGGCGCGGATCGAGGAGGTGCTGCGCTCGCTCAGCCTGTGGGACAAGCGCGAGGCCAAGATCCGCGAGCTGTCGGGCGGGATGAAGCGCCGGGTGATGATCGCCAAGGCGCTGAGCCACGACCCCGAGCTGCTGTTCCTCGACGAGCCCACCGCGGGCGTCGATGTCGAGCTGCGCCGCGACATGTGGAAGCAGATCGGCGAGCTGCGCGACCGCGGCACCACGATCATCCTCACCACGCACTACATCGAGGAAGCCCAGGAGATGGCCGACCGCGTCGGCGTGATCAACAAGGGCCGCCTGCTGCTGGTCGACGACAAGGCCGCGATCATGGCCAAGCTCGGTCGCACCGAAGCGCGGATCATGCTGACCGAACCGCTGGGCACGCTGCCCGCTGCGTTCGAGGCTTATCCGGTGTCGCTCGAGAACGAGGGCCGCACGCTGGTCTATCGCGGCGGTGACGGCTCCGGGAAGGGCAAGCGCGAAGCCGCGGAGGTGATCAAGACACTGGTCGCCGAGGGCATCGCCTTCGAGGAGATCGACACGCGCGAATCGAGCCTCGAGGACATCTTCGTCGATCTCGTCGAGCGCGGCGAGGTGGCGGCATGAACTTCCGCGGCGCGATCGCCATCTTCAACAACGAGCTGACCCGGTTCTTCCGCACCGTGTTCGGCTCGATCCTCTCGCCGGTGCTGACCACCTCGCTGTACTTCATCGTGTTCGGCGCCGCGATCGGCAGCCGGATGAACGAGATCGGCGGGGTGCCCTACGGCGCCTTCATCGTCCCCGGCCTGTTGATGCTCACCCTGCTCGGCGAGAGCACCTCGAACGCGAGCTTCGGCATCTACATGCCGCGCTTCACCGGCGCGATCTACGAGCTGCTCAGCGCGCCGGTCGGCGTGGCCGAGACGCTGATCGGATTCGTCGGCGCGGCAGCGGCGAAGTCGCTGATCATCGCTGCGATCATTCTCGCCACCGCGATGCTGTTCGTCGACTACACGATCGCGCACCCGATCCTCGCGGTCGGCTACATCATCCTGGTCGCGGCGGCGTTCTCGCTGTTCGGCTTCATCCTCGGCATCTGGGCCGACGGGTTCGAGAAGCTGCAGATCGTGCCGATGCTGATCCTGACCCCGCTGACCTTCCTCGGCGGCACGTTCTACTCGATCGAGATGCTCGCCGAGCCGTGGCGCACGGTCGCGCAGTTCAATCCGATCTTCTACCTGATCAACGGCCTGCGCTGGACCTTCACCGGCACCTCCGACGTGCCGATCGGGCTCGCATTCGGCATGACGCTCGGCTTCGTCGCGCTGTGCATCGCAATCGTCGCGTTCATCTTCCGCACGGGGTGGCGGCTGCGCGAATGAGCGGTTAGCAGGGCCTGCATGACCCTGCGCCTCGCCCGCGTCCTCATCCTGCTGCCGCTCGCCGCCGGTGCTTCCGCGGCGCTTGCCGAGCTGCCGCAGCCGGTGCGCGCGATGATCGATGCCGCGATCGCCGCCGGCGATGCGGCCAAGGTCGCCACCGTGGTCGAGTTCGCCAGGCAGACCAACCCCGACGATGCCGCCGAGATCGACGCGCTGCACCGCGCCTTCCAGGCGAAGCAGAGCGAGCTCGCCGCAGCCGAGAAGGCGCGCAAGGAGGAAGAGATTCGCACCGCGAGCGTGCTCGAGAACTGGAGTGGCAGGGGGCAGATCGGTGCCTTCCAGTCGTCGGGCAGCAGCGAGGATGCCGGCGCGTCGCTTTCGCTGGCGCTCGAGCGCACCGGGATCGCCTGGCAGCACCGCCTGAGAGGCACGGTCGACTACCAGCGCAGCAACGGCCGGACCTCGCGCGAGCAGTACCTCGCCGCCTACGAGCCGCGTTACCAGATCGACCGCACCCTGTTCGGCTACGCGCTCGCGCAATATGAAAGCGACCGCTTCCAGGGCTATTCCTCGCGGTACTCGGTTTCGGGCGGGCTCGGCTACAAGCTGATCGACGGCAGCGCCGCGCAGCTTTCAGTGAAGGCGGGTCCTTCGTGGCGGCTGGTCCAGCTGCTCGACGGCACCAGCCAAAGCAGCCTCGGCGCGCTGGCGGGTCTCGATTTCGACTGGCGCCTCGCGAAACGGCTCAAGTTCACGCAGGATGCCAACATGGTGGCCGATGCCGGAGGCTCGACCACGCTCGTCGTCGATTCGAACTCGACCAGCGTGCTGCTTGCCACGGGCCTCGAAGCGACCATCAGCGATGGCCTCACCACGCGGCTGTCCTACACCGTGGACTACGACAGCAACCCACCGGCCGGCGGCGTCTCGACCGACACCCTGACCCGGTTCACGCTCGTCTATGGCTTCTGAATCGCCGCCAACGACGCCACCAATTACCCTGATCCGTTCGTCCCGCGCGAAGTCGAGGGGACCGCCTCGAGCGCAGCCGAGAAGCGCGGACGAGCGCAGGGCCTCGGCTTCGCTCGGCCCAATCCCTCGACTTCGCTCGGGACGAACGGGTCTGGTTGGACTAGGACTACCGTAATCTCAGCCATGACCCGCTTTGCCTTCACCATCGACGCCCGCGACGGAAAAGCCCGCACCGGCCGCATCGCGATGCGCCGCGGCGAGATCCGCACGCCTGCGTTCATGCCGGTCGGCACCGCCGCCACGGTCAAGGCGATGAAGCCCGAGGCGGTTCGCGCGACCGGCGCCGACATCATTCTCGGCAACACCTACCACCTGATGCTGCGCCCCGGCGCCGAACGTATGGCGAAGCTCGGCGGGCTGCACCGGTTCATGAACTGGCCCCGCCCGATCCTGACCGACAGCGGCGGCTACCAGGTCATGAGCCTCAGCGACTTGCGCAAGCTGACCGAGGACGGGGTCGAGTTCCGCAGCCATATCGACGGCTCGAAGCACATGCTCAGCCCCGAGCGCTCGATGGAGATCCAGCGGCTGCTCGGCTCGGACGTGGTCATGGCGTTCGACGAATGCCCGCGCACCGATCGCCCGCGCGACGAGATCGCCGCCTCGATGGAGATGTCGATGCGCTGGGCCCGGCGCAGCCGCGACGCGTTCGATGCCGGCGGCGAGCATGCCGAAGCCGCGGCGCTGTTCGGCATCCAGCAGGGCGCGCTCGACCGGGAGCTGCGGCTGGGCAGCGCGCAGGCGCTGACCGAGATCGGCTTCGACGGCTACGCGATCGGCGGGCTGGCGGTGGGCGAGGGGCAGGAGGCGATGTTCGCCACGCTCGACTTCGCGCCCGGCCAGTTGCCCGAGAGCGCCCCGCGCTACCTGATGGGAGTCGGCAAGCCCGACGACCTCGTCGGCGCGGTGGAGCGCGGCGTGGACATGTTCGACTGCGTGCTGCCGACCCGCTCGGGCCGCAACGGCCAGGCCTTCACCTGGTCCGGCCCGCTCAACCTGCGCAACGCGCGCCACGCCGAGGACACCGGCCCGCTCGACGAGCGCTGCGCCTGCCCGACCTGCGCCAGCTACTCGCGCGCCTACCTGCACCATCTGCAGAAAGCCGGCGAGATGCTCGGCGCGATGCTGGTCACCGAGCACAACCTGTCGTTCTACCAGCAGCTGATGCAGGCTATGCGCGACGCGATCGGCGAAGGGCGGTTTGCCGCGTTCGCGGCCCAGTTCCGCCGCGACTACCTGGGAACCTGACGCATGCGCGGGCTGCTCGACGACGGGGAACGCAAGCGCCGGTTGGCGTCGCTCACCGGGCTCGCTCTGCTGTGCATCGTGCTGTGGCAGACATATTGGGGCAGCCTGCTGCTCTATCCCTTCACCATTCTCGCGACTTGGTTCCACGAGATGGGCCATGGCATCGCGGCCATGCTCGTCGGCGGGCAGTTCGACCGGCTGATGATCTACCAGGACGGGTCCGGCGTCGCCCGGTCGCTGATCCCGGCCGAGTCCTCGGGCCTTGCCGACGCCTTCGTCAGCG
>DATDLP010000093.1:0-2143 GCA_036519255.1 Croceibacterium sp. | reverse complement strand
GGGGGGCCCGGGGCCGCGCGTGCCGCTGGCGCGCAGCTTTGTTTCGCCGTGGAGCTATCCGGCGTGGGCCTGCAAGCCCGCGGGGACGCGGCTGCCGTTCGAGTATCGCGGGGCGGTCACGCGCGCGTTCCTCGACAACCCGGTGGCGCAGCGCGCGGTGCGGCTGGTGGCCGAAGGGGTCGGCGGGGCGCCGCTGGCGCCGGCGGACAAGAAGGCCATGGCGCTGGTTTCGGCGACGAGCGCGGGGCAGTCGCTGCTCGAGACGCTCGCGGCGCAGCTGCTGCTGCACGGGAACGGGTATGTGCAGATCCGGCGCGACGGTGCGGGGAAGCCGGTCGAATTGTTCGCCTTGCGGCCCGAGCGCGTCGCGGTGGTCGCCGGAGCGGACGGGTGGCCGGCGGCGTACCAGTACAAGGTCGGCGACACGACGCTGACGCTGCCGGTCGAGGACGAGGACGGGTGGCCGGCGGTGGTGCACCTCAAGGCATTCCATCCGGCCGACGATCACTATGGCGCCGGGTGCCTCGCGGCGGCCGAGCAGGCGGTGGCGATCCACAACGCGGCCTCGGCGTGGAACCGCGCGCTGCTCGAGAACGCGGCGCGGCCTTCGGGGGCGCTGGTGTTCGAAGGCGGCGACGGCGGCGGGCTGACCGCCGACCAGTTCGACCGGCTCAAGGGCGAGCTGCACGCGGCGTACCAGGGCGCGGGCAATGCCGGGCGGCCGATGGTGCTCGAGGGCGGGCTGCGCTGGCAGCCGCTCGCGCTGACCCCGGCGGACATGGATTTTGCCGCATTGAAGGCCGCGGCAGGGCGCGACATCGCGCTCGCCTTCGGGGTCCCGCCGATGCTGCTCGGGCTGCCGGGGGACAACACCTATTCGAACTATCGCGAGGCGAGCCGGGCGCTGTGGCGGCTGACGCTGCTGCCGCTGGCGGGGAAGATCCTTGGCGGGCTGAGCGAGGGGCTGCGGCCGTGGTTTCCGAAGCTCGACCTGGCGGTCGATCTCGACCGGGTGCCGGCGCTGGCCGAGGACCGCGAGCGGCTGTGGGCGCAGTTGCGCGCGGCGGACTTCCTCGACCGCAACGAGAAGCGGGCGCTGGTCGGGCTACCGCCGGTGCAGGCCGCGGCGCCCGCGCAGGCTCCGATGCAAGAAGGAGAGAAGGCATGAAACGGGACGAAGTGCTGGCCGGGCTGCTGGCGCAGGCGGCAGCCGAAGGCAACGAGCTGGTGACGCTGCGGGCGATCGTCGAGGAGGCGAGCGAGCTCGGCGCGCGGCGCGTGCTGCAGCGGATCGGGCTCGGCGACGAGGGGGCGGAGAAGGACATCGACGAGCTGCGCGAGCTGCTCGCCGCGTGGCGCGCGGCCAAGGCGAGCGCGTGGAAGGCGGCGATCGAGTGGATCGTGCGCGGCGTGTTCGCGCTGCTGCTGATCGGCATCGCGGTGCGGCTCGGCGTGCCGGGGATGCTCAAGTGAAGCTGCGGCGTGTTCCCCGCCCGCCGACCCCCTCCCCTGAAGGGGAGGGGGAGGTTCTGCGGATCGCCGGATATGCGGCGCTGTTCGATGTGGCGGACGGGGTGAAGGACACGATCCGGCGCGGGGCGTTTGCGCGTACACTGGCCCTTCGACAGGCTCAGGACCGGCAGGAGCCGCTGCCGTTGCTCTGGCAGCACCGGGGCGACCGGCGGATCGGCACCGTGGAGAGCCTGGCCGAGGATGCGCGCGGGTTGCGCGTGGTGGCGCGGATCGACCGGCCAGGGAGCCGGGCGGCGGCGGCGCTGCGCGCGGGCGAGGTGCGTGGGATGAGCTTCGGGTATCACGCGCGCGGGTTCCGGCGGACGGCCGGCGGGCGGGTGCTCGAGGAGATCGAGCTGCTCGAGATCAGCCTGGTGACGCATCCGATGCAGCCGGGGGCTCGGGTGCATCTGGTCAGATAGGTTTTCGCTCGAAAGGCGGCGCCAGAGAGTTTCGCGCGAAGACGCGAAGAGTCATTCGGCGAAGCCGCTTTGCTTCATGTGAAATTCTGAAAGCGGCTCCGCCGCGGGATGAGCCCTTCGCGGCTTTGCGCCTTCGCGCGCAAAATCGAATTCAACCGCCGCCTCCGGGCGGCTTTTTCGTGCCTGTGAGTAAGGTGGTTAGCATGGAT
>DATDLP010000092.1:0-3490 GCA_036519255.1 Croceibacterium sp. | reverse complement strand
CTCGATCCCGCGCGCACCCATTCGCCGGATCGTGCCCTCGCGCTCGAACTTGGTAATCGCCCGGCTCACGGTCTCGATCGTCAGCCCGAGCATCCCCGCGATCTCGCCTCGGGTCAGCGGCAGATCGAACTGGCGCGACAGGTGACACGACGATTCGCTCGCCGCCTCGGCCAGTGCCATCAGCAGCCCCGCGACTTTGCCCGAGGCGCTACGGCGCCCGCTCAGCGCGAGCAGCTCGCGACTTTGCAGCAGATCCTCCTGCGTGCGGCGCAGCAGCGCCTGGGCGAGCTTCGGGTGTTGCTGGACCGCGACGCGCATTTCGCTGTTCTGGAACAGGCACAGCTCGCTGTCGGTCAGCGCGACCACGTCGTGGTGCGCGAACGGGGCGAACAGCTCGCCGATGAAGCCCGCCGGGTGGACCAGCGCGAGAATTCGCTCGGTGCCGTCCTCGTCGATCGCGACGACCTTGAGCGCACCCCTGAGCAGGGTTGCGCAAGTGGTGTTCTCGTCGCCCGCCGCGAACAGCGTCTCGCCGCGCCGGAGCTTGCGCGAGCGCCCGGCGCGCAGGAGCCTCGCGCGCTCCTCGTCGTTGAGCACCGCGCAGGCGGCGGTGTGACGGACAGCGCAGGTGGTGCATTCGAGGCTCATCAGCGCAACCCGCTCCCGAGCGACCCGATCGTCGCGTTCTGTTCCTCGACTTGCGCCGCAACGCGGTCGCGCACCGCGCCGATTCGGTCGAGCTCTTCGCCTTCCACCGCCGCGTCGACGTAAAGCCGGTCGAGATCGGCCAGCGCGATCATCGCCTTGCTGCGCGAGGTTTCGAGCCCGGCAAGCGCGACTTGCGCCCTGGCCCACGACTCGGCGCCCGGCTCGGCGCCGCGTGCCGCCGCGACCGTGCTGCGCGCCTGGGGTGCCTCGGCGAGGAACGCCTGATGCGCGCTCGCGGCCTCGGCGCCGAGCTGCTCGAGCCGCCCGAGCACCGCCGCGGGTGTCGCCGGCGGAACATAGGGCGCAGGCTCGGCCGGCTGCAGCGTGCCCGCGACGCGTTCGGCATCGCGCAAGGCGAGGCTCGGGTATTCTTCCGACGGTGTCGTGCACGCTCCGAGCGAACCGAACACCGTGGCGACCAGCAATGTGCGATTGAAACGCATCGCATTGCGCCTTAGCTCGACGCGGCGCCGGTTTCCAGCGCGCCAAGTACCGCGAAAATGCGCGGGCGCGGCGTTGACAGTCTGCCGCTCTTGGCCTAACGGCGGCGCACTTTCGGTGCCCCCCGGGCGCCTTTTTTGTCGTTTATGCGGGGACACCCGAAGGAACGGCAGTCAAAACGAACGGACCTGAAGACCATGTTCGCAGTAGTGCGCACGGGCGGCAAGCAGTATCGCGTCGCCGCTGGAGACAAGATCGCGGTCGAGAAGCTGGCGGGCGACGCCGGCGACACGATCACGCTGGGCGACGTCCTGCTCGCCGGTGAAGGCGACTCGCTGGCCGAGGCCGGCAAGGTCGTCGTCTCGGCCGAGATCATCGCCCAGGCCAAGAGCGAGAAGGTCACCGTTTTCAAGAAGCGCCGCCGGCACAACTATCGCCGCAAGGCCGGGCACCGCCAGCAGATGACCCTGCTGCGCATCGTCTCGGTCGGCGACAGCAAGTCCGAGAAGAAGGCTGCGCCGAAGAAGGAGGCCGCGCCGAAGGTCGAGGACGCGACCCCGGCCGAGACCGCCGCGGCTCCGGTCGAGGCAAAGGAAACCAAGGCTCCGAAGGCCAAGGCCGCTCCGAAGACGGAAGCCGCCGCCGAGAAGCCCGCCGCGAAGAAGCCGGCTGCCAAGAAGGCTGCCGCTCCGAAGTCCGGCGACGAGAAGTAAGAGGTAGTTCGAGATGGCACATAAGAAAGCAGGCGGTAGCTCGCGCAACGGTCGCGATTCGGCCGGCCGTCGCCTTGGTGTGAAGAAGTTCGGCGGCCAGGAAGTGGTCGGCGGCAACATCCTCGTCCGCCAGCGCGGGACGAAGTTCTACCCGGGCACCAACGTCGGCATCGGCAAGGACCACACCCTGTTCGCGCTCGGCGCGGGTCGCGTGCGATTCCACGACGGCAAGCAGGGCCGCAAGTACGTGTCGGTAGACGTCATGGCACAAGCCGCCGAATAATCGGATGACTCAATAAAAGGGTCATCCTCCGGGATGGCCCGCCGAGCAAACGCTCGGACGCAGAGGGAGATCGGGCCAGCCCGTCTCCCTTTTTTCGTCTCCCTCGAAAAGCCACTGTCACATCGGTCTGCCAACGGCGGACCGGGGGCCGAGAGGAGTAAGACGATGTTCCTGCGCACCCAACGCCTGTTCCTGCGGCCAGCCTGGCCCGAGGACGCCAGCGAGCTCGCCCGCGCGATCGGCCAGGAGCAGGTCGTGCGCATGCTCGCGCGCGCGCCGTGGCCCTACCACGAGGAGCACGCGCGCACGTGGATCGAAGCCACTCGCGATCCCTACCTGCCCAACCTGCTGATCACGCTTCCCGCCGAGGATGGCCGCATCGTCGGCTGCGTCGGGCTGCACGACGAGAGCGGGCAGATCGAGGTCGGCTATTGGATCGCCCCGACGCACTGGGGCCACGGCTACGCCACCGAGGCGCTGACCGGATTGCTCGCGCTCGCGCGGCTGGCCGGGCACCGGCGGATCGTCAGCCGCCACGCGGCGGACAACCCGGCTTCGGGCAAGGTGCTCAGGAAGGCGGGCTTCCGCCCGACCGGCCGCGCGCGCCCGTTCCGCAGTCTCGGTCGCGACACCGGCCGGCTGACCGCGCCCGAGTACGCGCTCGAGCTGGCGGATGTAGGTCCGATGAAGCGACGCTGGACGCGGCCCGAGGCTTGTTCGAGCGGAGCTATCGCGGCCTGACCGGTCGGGGCACGAACCGCTCGACCACGTCGCGCGCCAGCCTTGCCGGCCGGTGCGTGACCGAGTCGAGGCAGCACCAGCTGCTGCGCACTTCGGCCAGCAGCTCCTCGCCGCGGCGGATGCAGGTGGTGAAGTGCGAGCGTGCACCCTGCACGCCCTCGGCGACGACCTCGGCGACGAGGCCGTCCTCGAGGAACGCCGGACGCAAGTACGAGATCTCGTGCTTGAGCGCGACCCACAAGTGCCGCGCGACCGCCTCGGCCGGCGCGACGGCTTCCCAGTAGCGCGTCACCGCGTCCTGCACCCAGCGCAGGTACACCGCGTTGTTGACGTGGCCCATGTGGTCGATGTCGAGCGGCTCGATCGTGATGCGGTGCGCGTACATCAGCCCTTCGCGCCGTCGTAAGCGCCGATCAGCGCCCGGTCGTCGTGGTTCCACGGGTGGAACCCCGGCAGGAAATACGCGCACCACGCCGGGAACACGCGGCGCAGGATGCCCGGTTTGCCGGTGAGGTACCAGACGAGCCCCGCCTTGGCGCGCCAGCCAGTGATCCCGTCCTGCGCCAGCAGTTCCTTTGCGTCCTGGAAGCGGTTGCGGACGAAG
>DATDLP010000091.1:0-5372 GCA_036519255.1 Croceibacterium sp. | reverse complement strand
CGATCGCGCTCGAGCGGCTGGCGGTCGAATGTGGCGACCCGGTGAGCGAAGCGGCGGTCGAGAGCGAGCTGACCACGTTCCTCAACCAGGTCGAGGGGCATGTCGGCAAGCCCGCCGTGCTCAAGCTCGCACCGGCGTTCGAGGAGCGCTATCACGTGGCCGCGCGGATCGAGCGCAACCTGTGGCTGGAGCGCGACTGGCTCCAGCCCGACTATGCCGGGAGGCCGTGGACCTTGTGGACCGCCAATTCGCAACTGCGCACCGCGGCTAGCGACCTGCCGCTGCGCTGGGTGGTGCTGCAGCCGTGAGCAGCGACGACCTCGTCGCCGCGGCGCGCGCGGCCCAGGCGCACGCCTACGCGCCGCACTCGCAGTTCCGCGTCGGCGCCGCGCTGCGCTTCGCCGACGGCAGCGTGATCACCGGCAGCAACGTCGAGAACGCGAGCTACGGCCTGTCGCTGTGCGCCGAGACGGTCGCGGTGGCCAAGGCGTTCAACCAAGGGCGGCGCGGCGGGTTGGTCGCCGTCGCGGTGACCGCTAGCGGCCCCGACATGGTCACCCCGTGCGGCCGCTGCCGCCAGGTGCTGCACGAACTGGCCGACCTCGGCGGGACCGATCCGCTGGTCTTGTGCTGCGGCCCGTCGGAAGTGCGCGAAATGCGGCTGTCCGAGCTGCTGCCGGCCGCGTTCGGGCCGGGGAACCTCGCCTGAGCCCGGGCTGAGCATTTCAATCGTCATGCGTTCGGTGCTATCGTCGGCGCAAACGGAGGTTTCTTGACCATGGGTAGTATGAGTCTGTGGCATTGGGTGATCGTCGCGCTGGTGATCCTCGTGCTGTTCGGCCGCGGCAAGATCAGCGAGATGATGGGCGACTTCGGCAAGGGCGTGTCGAGCTTCAAGAAGGGCCTGTCCGAAGCCGAGGACGTGACCAAGCCCACCGCGGCGCAGATCCCGCCGCCGGCGCCCGCGCCGGTTTCCGCTCCCCCGGAGGCCGCACGCACGCCCGAGGAAGAAACCGCGGCGCGGCGCGACCCGGGCGGCTGATTTCCGCCCGCCGAAATCGTGCTAGGCTTAGTTAGCTAAGGAGTCGGCGTCAGATCGGCTTCGCGAGCGGACGAGGGCCTGGCGATGATGAATCCGACCGACAACGAGCTGCTCACGCGGATCGGCCCCGGCACCGCGATGGGCGCGATGCTGCGCGAGTACTGGGTGCCCGCGTGCCGCGCAGCGAAGCTCGTGGCCGACGGCGCGCCCGAGCGGATCCGGCTGTTCGGCGAGAACTTCGTCGCCTTCCGCGCGACCGACGGCCCCGTCGGCTTCATGCAGGAGGCCTGCCCGCACCGCTGCGCGAGCCTCGCGCTCGCGCGCAACGAGGGCAACGGCTTGCGCTGCGTGTTCCACGGCTGGAAATTCAGCGTCGAAGGCCGGTGCGTCGACGCGCCGACCGAACCGCGCCAGCAGCGCGACCGCTTCGCCGCCTCGGTCCCCGTGCGCAGCCACCCGACGCACGAGGCCGGCGGGCTGGTGTGGGTCTACATGGGCGCGGCCGCCACGCCGCCGCGCTTCCCCGATTACGAGTTCACCACGCTGCCTGAGGGCCACGTCCAGCCGTTCCGCGGGATCATCCGCACCAACTGGCTGCAGGGGCTCGAGGCGCTGCTCGATTCGGCGCACGTGACCTTCCTGCATTCGGCCAACCTGATGTCCGACCGTGGGCGGACCTACTTCAAGGCCGAGAGCGACTACATGCTCAACGACGGAGCGCCGGTGTTCGAGTTCGACGCGCGCGCCTACGGCTTCCGCGAAGGCGCGATCCGCGAGGAGGGCGAGACGCGGCTCTACGCCCGCGTGCGCGAGGTGGCGCTGCCGTTCTTCTCGTTCATCCCGGCCGCACCCAGGGGGCCGCGGATCGTCTGCTGCTCGATCCCGATTGACGACGTGACCACCGCGCAGTGGTACATCGCCTACGACGCCGACGCGCCGCTGCGCGAGAACTTCTTCGGCGTGTTCGGCTCGTGGTCGGGCGATCCCGACCACTTCAACGCCGACATGGGCGGACCCGAGAACCTGTGGCACCAGGACCGGCAAGCGATGGCCGACGGCCACTGGTCGGGCATCACCGGCCGCGGCAACGCCTACGAGGACTTCGCGGTGCAGGAATCGATGGGAGCCATCGTCGACCGCAGCCAGGAGTACCTCGGCACCTGCGACCGCGTGATCTACCGCGCACGCAAGCTGCTGCTCGAGGCGGTGCGGCGGCACCGCGACACGGGGGAGCTGTCGTTCGTGGGCGACGCGATCGACTACGCCAGCATCCGCGCGGTCAGCTTCGCTTTCCCGCGGGAGGTCGACTGGCGCGAGGTCGATCCCTACGAGCTGCGGGAAGCGGCGGAGTAAGAACGGCGAGCCGATTGAGCCCAAACCTAGTTGGGCGGGGTTGCCGCCCCATCCACGTACACGGGGGCAAAACCGGCTGCCTGAAGACGATAGATCACGTCGGCGACACACCGCCACGGCGTGCCGGGGTCGGCTTCGACCGTGATTCTACTGCCGTGCGCCTTGGCCAACGCGTGCAACTTCTTTTCATCGAGTGGTGCTGCAGATGTCTCCACGCCGTTGAGGCGCAGGTTGCACGCCTGGCCAACCCCGCTCACTTTCGCGGCGAGGGGAGGCCCCGGAGTGCAGGCTGACAGCAAGCCGGCAACGACGAGAACGGTAGTCCCCCTAACCGCTGCGCCGCTCAGGGAGCGCCCCCTTACCAGCCAAAGGAACCCCTTGTAACACCGCGTCGAACGTCGCCTCCAGCCGCCTTTACGCTCACACATAGTTCGCCACCCACGCGATCGCGATCGCCGAGGGCAGGAACAGCGCCTGCGCCAGCAGCGTCCCGGCGAGGCGGCTGAACGAGATCCACACGATCGTGCGCCGGAACAGCGGCTCGCTCACCCGGCCCTCGACCACGTCGTCGGTCATCACCGACAGCTGCGGGTCGATGAAGGCGAACAGCAGGATCGTCGCGAAGCCGTTGATCACCGCCGAGAGCTGCGAGGCGGTGACGCGGAACTCGGGGTTGAGGTAGCCCGCGTAGAGCGAGGCCAGCACGCCGACAGTCAGCAGCGCCTGCGCGAGGCAGTTGGCGAGCAGCACGCCCCAGCTCACCCCGCGCGGCTTGGCCAGCGCGCGCAGCTGGCTTGCGTGCGGCAGCGCCAGCGAGTCCCTGATAGTGCGCATCCCCGAGGGCGTCGCGCTGGCGAGCAGCATGCGCGTGGTCGAGCGGTGCTCCTGGAAATAGCCGATCGCGCGGGCGAACAGCCGCTGCGCGGTGGGCACCAGCAGGATGCCGACGAACACCGCGACCGCGGCCGAGAACAGCACCAGCCGAAAGTCCCACAGCAGCGCCTCGCCGCCCCCCTCGGCCAGCCGCAGCTCGATCCGCTTGGCGAGGAACGGTGCAAGAATGCTGTTCGACAGGCGCGAGACGAGCACGAGGATGTTGAACAGCGCGAAGCTCATCGCGATTCGCCGCGTGCGCACCCCGGCGATGCGCGCGGCGTAGGCGAGCGCGCCGATCAGGTTGATGCCCGCGGTCAGCAGGCAGATGATCAGCAACTGCGCGTTCGAGGCGTCCATGGCCAACCCTTAGCCGAGCACCGCGTCGAACGCCTCCGCCAATCGTCCGAGGCTCGCCGGCACGTCGCGCAGCTTGTCGAGCCCGAACAGGCCGAGGCGGAAGCTCTTGTAGTCCGGCCCCTCGTCGCACTGCAGCGGCACGCCGGCGGCGATCTGCAGGCCCTGCGCGGCGAACTTCCTGCCGTTCTGGATCTCGGGGTCGTCGGTGTAGCTGACCACCACGCCCGGCGCGCCGAACCCGTCGGCGGCAACCGACCTGACGCCGCGCTGGGCGAGCATCGCGCGCACCGCGTTGCCCTGCTCCCACTGCGCCGCCTTGAGCTTGTCGAACCCGATCGCCTTCGTTTCCAGCATCGACTTGTGGAACGCGCGCAGCGCGTCGGTCGGCATCGTCGCGTGGTACGCGTGGCCGCCGCCGAGGTAGGCCGCCATGATCGCGTTCCATTTGTTGAGGTCCATCGCGAAGCTGGTCGACTGCGCGGCCTTGCAGCGTTCGAGCGCTTCTTCGGTCAGCATGACCAGCCCGGCCGAGGGCGGAGCGGACCAGCCCTTCTGCGGGGCCGAGATCAGGATGTCGACACCCACCTCGCGCATGTCGACCCACACCGCGCCCGAGGCGATGCAGTCGAGCACGAACAGTGCGCCGACCGCGTGCGCCGCATCCGCGACTGCCCGAATATAGTCGTCGGGCAGGATGATGCCCGAGGCGGTCTCGACGTGCGGCGCGAACACCATGTCGGGCCGGTCGGCGTGGATCGCGGCGACCACCAGCTCGATCGGCGCCGGGGCGAACGGCGCCTGCGGGCCCTCGCCCTGCCGCTGCGCCTTCATCACGATCTCCTCGGCGGGGATCGCGCCGGCCTCGAAGATCTGCGTCCAGCGGAACGAAAAGAACCCGTTGCGGATCACCAGCGCCTTCTTGCCGGTAGCGAACTGGCGGGCGACCGATTCCATCGCATAAGTCCCGCCGCCGGGCACCACCACCGCGCGGTGCGCGCCGTAGGCATCGCACAGCGTGGCGTGGATCTCGCGCATGACCTGCTGGAACGTCTGGCTCATGTGATTGAGCGAGCGGTCGGTGAACACGACCGAGTATTCGAGCAGGCCTTCGGGATCGATGTCGGGGCGCAACGCGGGCATGGGTGTCTCCTTCGCCGCCGCGATTGACGCGATTCGCCCGCCAGTCAAACCCTCGCTGCGCGGGACAACCTGCGACAACGACGGCGTTGTTCGCCTCCGGCTAGTCGGATACAAACCGGTAACAGGCGGAGCCCTTGTGCGCGACCCGCCGATCCTGGAGGGGAATACCGATGTTCAAGACAGTCCGCTTCGCCGCGCTCGCCGCCGCCGCCTCGCTGATGGCCACGCCCGCGCTCGCCGCCGATTCACCAGTGGTCGGCACCTGGAACACCGAAGCCGTGACCGATTTCGGCACCTTCAAGGCGACGATGACCGTGGCCGAAGCGGGCGGCGCCTACACGATCGACATCAAGGACGTGCCGGTCGAAGGCGCGCCGCCTGCCCCGCCCTCGCCTCCGGGCGGGATCACCGATGTCGTGGTCGACGGGGCGAAGTTCTCGTTCAAGCGCAAGCTGACCACCCCGCAGGGTGAGCTGCAGATGTCCTACACGGGCGCCGTCGATGGCGACAAGCTGACGGCAGAGGTGGACACCGGGCAGTTCGGGAAGATTCCGGTCACGGGCACGCGGGGGTAAAGCCCTCTCCCCTTCAGGGGAGAGGGGGC
>DATDLP010000090.1:0-5182 GCA_036519255.1 Croceibacterium sp. | reverse complement strand
CTGCCGCCCACATAGCCGCCCTGCACGTAGGCCTCGGCCCGCACGCGGTGCGGCAGCGCGAGCGGCGCAAACTCGGTGACCGCGATCGCCGCCGGTCGCAGCTCGGTGCCGGCGTCTGTGCGGCCGATGCGGGCCTCGAGCGCGACCCTGAGCGGAACCCGCGGCACCGGACGCGCGGACAACCCGGCGGCGAGATCCCCGTCGCGCGGACCGGTCACCGCCGAGCTCGCGCGCAAGTAGGCCTGCGGACCGTGCGGACTCGACCGAGCGAGCCGGTAGCGCAACACCGCGCCGGCCTGGCTGCGGCCGTAGCTCGGGCGGCCCGAAACCACCGGCGTGGTCGTGTCCTGCCGCAGCATGAGCCAGGCATCGGCCGAAAGCCGCGCGCCGGTCGAGCGCGGTGCATGCTGCGGCAACGAGGCCAGCAACGGTGCTGCGGCGGGAACGCCCGGAGCGGGAGGCGCCTGCCCGCGAACATAAGCCGCCAGCGCAGGCGGCAGCTCCATCTGCGCCAGACCAGCCGCGAGAAGCAGGCTATGGCCGACGGCGGCGCGCAGCGGGCTCGTATCGCGCGGCGGCGCCTGCACCGCGGCCGGTGCAGGCAGCGCGATAAAGTCGGATGGCGCCAAGGGTCCTGGCCACGGCGCGGGAACGGTGGGTCGAACGGGCAGGAAGGCCGGCGAACCAGGCCGCGCCGGCATCGCGAACGCAATCTCCGGCGGCGGGCTCTGCAGCGGCAGCGCCGGTCGCTCGCTCCGCTTCCCTGCCGGCACGATCCGCGCGAAGCCGGCCTCCACAGCCCGCGGTGCCGCGAACCGCGCAGGCTCGAACGGCGGTTCCCACCACCAGGAGCGCAAGCCGACCCACGCAAGCACCAGTCCAGCCAGCACCATTAGCGGTTTCCCGCGAAAGCCGGTGCCGCTCGTCACGCCGCGTGCTCGCGCCGCAGCATCGCCGCCGGATGCGCGTCGTGGGCGGTCTTCTCCCATTTCGGCTGCCCGCCGCACAGCGTGCGTGCATAGGCGACGAGCGCCCGGGCCCCGGCCACGATCGCCACGGCATTGCTGACCGGAATGCGCGGAACCGTCCGCAACCCTTCGATCCAGCCGTATTCGCGCGCGGTGAAGGCGAAGCGCACCACGATGCGCCAGGCGAACGCGAGGAAATTGGCGGCGACCAGGCACGTGAGCCAATAATCGATTTGCCAGCCGCGTCCGAAGCCCAATGCTCCCGCGACAACCAGCACGATCCCGCCAAACAACATCAGATAGCCGATCGCGAGCACGAGCGCGCTGATCGGCCCGCGTCGGTCACGCAGGCGCATCCACCGTTCGCCGAGGCCACCGGCCCAGCCGAGCCGGTCCCAGCCCTGCAACGCGATCCCGTGCGTCCAGCGCGCCTTCTGCCGCACGGCCTGGCCGAAGCGGGCCGGAAAGCACGCCCGGGTCGCCACCAGTTGCCCGTCCTCGCCGCGCACGCGGAGAAACCGCGAGCGGCCGCCGAGTGCCTTCACGCGCAAGCCCAACTCGTAGTCTTCGGTCAGCGAGTCGACCGAGAACGGCCCTGCACCGCCCGTTTCGCGCGCGATCCGCCCGAGCATCGCGCGACCGAACGCGCATCCGACTCCCGCCGCAGGCAACCCGGCCGACAGCGCCTCGCGCACGACCATCACGCGCCCGTGGGCCTCGACGAACTCCTCGCAGTAGTGACTGCCGACCAGGCGCGACGCGCGCTGCGCCTCGGGCAGGACCGGTAGCTGCACGAAGTCCGCGTGTTCGATCGCCCGGTCGATCACGCCGAGCGCCGCCGGATCGACCATGTCCTCGGCATCGTGCTGCAGCACCAGCCGGAAATCCCGCGCCCAGTTGCGCTCGTCGTCCTCGAGCGCGGCATAAAGTGCGTTGAGGCAATCGGCCTTCGTGGTCGGGCCGTCGCGCTCGGCCACGACCAGCCGCACGCGCGGATCGCCGCCCGCTCCATGCAGGACCGCCTGTGCGGTCGCCGGATCGTTGCGGTAGCAGCCGACGTAGAGCCGCAGATCCGCGTGCGGCCAGGCGGCCAGCGCATGGGCGACAGTGAGGCCGATGACCTGCTCTTCGTGCCACGCCGGAATGAGCACCGCGGCCGGTCCGGCGAGCGGGTGCTCGCGCGCTTCGCGCCGATCGATCCGCCCGCTCCTCGCGCGACCGGTCAGCCGCAGCCAGATCCACACCGCATCGACGGCAAGCTCGTCGAGCGCGCCGATCAGAAAGAACACTGCAGAGAACAGCAACAGCTCGTGCTCGACGAGCGCCAGCCATTCGAGCGGCATCGATTGCCCCACAGCGGCTTCTCCCCATGAGACCACCGAGTCGAATGGTTAACAGTCGAGTCATGCGAGGCAATCGGAAAGAAGAGACAGCGGATGAAATTCTTGAAATCGGCGCGACCTGCATGGCTTTGGATTTCGGACGGCGGGACCTCTTCTTGCCGGACTGTCCTTCGCGACTAATCGCGACTCAAACCAGGCGCGCCACCCGCCGGCCGGGATTGAACCGAAATGCACGCCCCCGCCGGGTATCGCGCTTCTCATGTTCGCCGTCGCGGCACGAGGCCGACCATGCGATCGGGACGGGGAATCGGTCCCGTCATCCTTGCCCCTCCATCGAAATTGGGTGAGGAGACTTCATGCCCAAGGTCAGCATCCCCAACAGTTCCAGCCATTTGCTGAAGTCGCTGCTCGCCAGCCAGGCTTTTGCCGGGGTGTTGCTCATCGCAGTCGCTGCGCTGGCAATTGCGATCGCCAATTCGCCGCTTGCCGAGGCGTACCACCGGCTGTTCCACGCCCCGCTGCCGTGGACGCCGATCGCCCACCTCTACACCGCCCACCTGTGGATCAACGACGCGCTGATGGCGGTGTTCTTCTTCGTCGTCGGGCTCGAAGTGAAGCGCGAAATGGTAACCGGCAATCTCGCCGATCCGAAGGTGCGGCGGCTGCCGGTGCTCGCCGCCATCGCCGGGATGATCGCTCCGGCGCTGGTCTATCTGGCAATCGCCGGCGGCGACCCGGAGTTGACACGCGGCTGGGCGATCCCGGCGGCAACCGACATCGCTTTTGCCGTCGGGGTGATCGCCTTGCTCGGCAAGCGCGTGCCGCCTCCGCTGCGGCTGTTCCTGCTGACCGTAGCAATCGTCGACGACATCGGTGCGGTGCTGGTTATTGCGCTGTTCTACACCCCGGGCATCGACCCGGCATGGGCGCTCGCCGCAACGCTGGTGACCGCAGGCCTGATCGCGCTCAACCGCATGGGCATCGGCAAAGCCTGGCCTTACGCGCTGGGCGCGATGGTCCTGTGGTACTGCGTGCTCCATTCTGGCATCCACGCCACGATTGCGGGGGTGGTCGCCGCGCTGACCGTCCCGACCGAAGCGGACGACGGCAACGATCCGCTCGAGCGTTTCGAGCACGGTCTCACCAACTGGAACATCTACCTCGTCGTGCCGCTGTTCGGCTTCGCCAACGCCGGCGTCACGCTCGGCGACCTGCCTGAAGGCGCCGCGTTCGCTGCGCTGCCGCTGGCGATCGGCGCCGGGCTCGTGGTGGGCAAGCAGGTCGGCATCTTTTCGAGCATCGTCGTGGCCGACCGGATCGGTTTCGCGCCGCGTCCGCCGGGCGCAAGCTGGGGCCAGATCTGGGGGGCGAGCGTACTGTGCGGGATCGGCTTCACGATGAGCCTGTTCATCGGCGCGCTGGCCTTTCCGCATAACCCGCTGCTGGTCGAGGAGGCCAAGCTCGGCGTGCTCGGCGGCTCGCTGATCTCCGCCGTGCTCGGCTTCCTGGTGCTGCGCTTCGCACGGCCGTTACCGGCGAAGACCCAGGCTCCGTCGTTGCCCGATCACGACCCCCTGCCCTGAGCGAGGTCGGTTCGCGCTCCTGCGGACGAACACCCGCCCTTGCGAAGCCGCTTGACTTCGCGCGATGTTCATGATATGTTCTGGCATAATTTTGTGCGGCCTGCATTCGGACGTCCCCTGTGGGAGCGATCAAAAAAGCCGGTGGCAATCCGCAGTGCACCCACAAGGCGACACCTGGAGAAGCAAGGTGACAGTTCACCGCGCCAAGGCGACACCGTCCCGGCGCAAGGCGACGCTTTCGCCGCCCAACGTGACGGTTTCCGCGGTTTTTGCCCCTGTACCGTGTCCCATGTGTCAACCCCTCGCCGCGCCGTCTTGCGGCGGCTCCCGGCGCAGAGGCAGCCTAGGCTTTCGCGATGGGCGCGTCTTCGCCGAGATCCTCGAACCATGCCTCGACCGGGCCACTGAGTTTGATCGTCAGCGGGCGGCCGTCGCGGCCCATCGTCTTGCCTGCCTGCACGCGCACCCAACCCTCGGAGATGCAGTATTCCTCGATGTTGGTGCGCTGCGAGCCCTTGAAGCGAATGCCGACCCCGCGCGCGAGCTTGTCGCCGTCGAAGTGCGGGCTGCGGGGATCGATCGCCAGGTGATCGGGCGGCACGTCCGCGGCGGCAGACGGGGTCTCGGCGTCGATCTGGTCGGGAGTTTCTTCGGTCATCCGCCGCGCTTAGCCCCGCCCACAGGCGAAAATCAATCCGCGCCAGTCAGTCGGGCGAAGCCGGCGTCTCCGGCGGCGCGAGATCCGGCTGCGGCGGGCTCTCGATCGGCGAGCTGTCGGGCCGGTCGAAATCGCCCTGGCCGGGCGCGACCTCGTCGGGCGTGCGATCCGGGCGATAATCGTCGCCCTTGCCCGGCACGATCTCGTCGGGCTGCCGGCCCGGTTCGATCTGGTCGCCGCGGGCCTGGTCGAAATGCGCGGGCTGCGAGCCCGGAGCATGGGTGTTCGCGTCTTCGGGCCGTTCGTTCTGGGTCATCGCATGGGTCCCTTTCGTTGTCGCCGCAACGCTCCGCAACGCGCTGGCGTTCCGCAAAACGCGATCGGGCAGCCGTGCATCTTGCCCTTTCCGGCGCGCCCTACTAAGGGCGCATCCCTGTTTCGCAGGCTCGCGCTTGCGGGGATTCGTCGGGCCGCGGGCGTGGCGGAACTGGTAGACGCGCTGGATTTAGGTTCCAGTATCGCAAGATGTGGGGGTTCGAGTCCCTTCGCCCGCACCAGTCCTCCCGGCGCGACTCTCGTGACTTTTGTTGAGAAGGCTCAGTTCAGGCAATGCAGATCGTCGAAACCAGC
>DATDLP010000089.1:0-3805 GCA_036519255.1 Croceibacterium sp. | reverse complement strand
AACGGCGGCACGCTGTTCCTCGACGAGGTCGGCGACATCCCGCTGCCGCTGCAGGTCAAGCTGCTGCGCTTCCTGCAGGAGCGGCAGATCGAGCGGATCGGCGGGCGCAAGGCGATCGACGTCGATACGCGCATCGTCTGCGCCACCCACCAGGATCTCGAGGCGATGATCGCCGACGGGCGGTTTCGCGAGGATCTGTTCTACCGTCTCGCCGAAGTCGTGGTGAAGATCCCCTCGCTGGCCGAGCGGCCCGGCGACGCGACGCTGCTCGCCAAGGCGTTCCTCAAGCGCTTCTCGCGCGAGATGAATCCGCAGGTCACCGGCTTCGCGCCCGACGCGCTCGCCGCGATCGACGCCTGGGCCTGGCCCGGCAACGTCCGCGAGCTCGAGAACCGGGTCAAGCGCGCGGCGATCATGGCCGATGCCAAGCTCGTCACCGCCGCCGACCTCGATCTGCAGCAAGGTGCCGAGAACGATCCCGACGTGCTCAACCTCAAGACCGCGCGCGAGCGGGCCGACCGCAAGGTGATCCGCCACGCGCTCGCGCGCAGCGAGGGCAACATCTCGAACACCGCGCGCCTGCTCGGGATCAGCCGGCCGACGCTGTACGACCTGCTCAAGCAGTATGACCTGCAGGCCTGACCTGCGCCTGATCCTCGCCGCTGCGGCGATCCTCGCTCTGGTGCCGCCGGTTGCCGCGGCGCCGGGGGCGGATACGCTCGCCGAGGCGGCGGCGGCGATCGACCGCGGCGACGGCATCGCGGCCGAAGTGGCGGCCGAACGCGCGCTCGAGGCCGGCCTCGCGCGCGAGCAGATCGCGGCTTTCGCCGGCGAGGCGCAGTTGCTGCAGGACAACCTGGTCGAGGCCCGCTCCTGGCTCGGGCCCGGTCGCTTTGCCGCGGGCAGCGCGCAGCGCGGATTCCATGCGCTGGCCCGGCTCGAGATGGCCGAAGGCAATGGCATGGCCGCTGCGGGCGCATTCGACCAGGCGCTCGCCCAGGGGCCGGGAAATGCGCCGCTGTGGGTCGATATCGGTCGCTTCCGCTACGCCGTCGGCCAGCACGACCTGGCGCTTGCCGCCGCCGAACATGCGGTCGCGATCGATCCGGCGGATCCGCGTGCGCTCGTGTTCCGCGGGCAGCTCGCGCGCGACGCGCTTGGCGTTCGCGCAGCGCTTCCGTGGTTCGAGCGGGCGCTGGAAAAGGCGCCGGGCGACATGGAGTTGCTGGGCGAATATGCCGCGACTCTGGGCGAAGCGGGTGAGAACCGCGAGATGCTGCGCATCGCCCGGAACATGGTCGAACGCGATTCGCGCCATCCGCGGGCCTATTTCCTCCAGGCGGTGCTCGCCGCGCGTGCCGGGAACGACGATCTTGCGCGCAGGCTGCTGTGGCGCACCGACGGTGCCTACGACGAGGTGCCAGCGGGGCTGCTGCTGTCCGGGGTCCTTCATCTGCGCGCGGGCAACGCGGCGCTGGCGGTCGAGGAGTTCGACCTGCTCGTGCGACAGCAGCCCGACAACCAGCGCGTGGCGTTGCTGCTCGGCCGCGCGCTGCTCGCGGCCGGCGACGCGACCGAGCTTCTTGCCCGGCTGGAACCTGCGGCGGCGCGTCCCGAAGCGTCGCCCTACCTGCTGACGCTGGTTGGCCGCGCCTACGAGCAGACCGGACAGCGCGCCAAGGCGGCGCCTTATCTCGATCGGGCTTCTGCAGCGGCAAAGGCCGGGGTCGCCGTGCTGCCGGTCGGGGCGGCGGGAGAGCTGGCGATCTGGCGCGCGGGTAGCGAGCTCGGCGGCGCGGGTGCCGCGGTGCCACAGCTCCGGCAGATGCTGGCGCAGGGTCAGGCAGGCGCCGCTCTGGCCCTCGGTGCGCGGCTCGGCGAGCAGTTTCGCGGATCGGCCGACGTCGAGCGCCTGCGCGGCGACGTCGCGCTACTGGCGGGGAACGCGCAGGCCGCGCTCGCTTCGTACACGCGCGCGGCGGCGATCCGGCGCGACCTGGCGCTGGTCGAGCGTATGATCGCGGCGCAGCAACGTCTGGGGCGCCGCGAGGCGGCCTTGGCCTTGCTGGCGAATCACGTGCGGCAGAACCCGCGCGACGGACGGGCGCTGGCGATGCTCGGGCGGATGCAGGCGGACCGGGGACGATGGGAACAGGCCGCTGCTCTGCTGGGCCGGGCACGCCAGCTCGGGGCTGGCCCGGGGGACCCGTTGCTGCTGGCGGATCTGGCGGTCGCCGAACTGGCGGCCGGAGATGCTGCGGCGGCGGGCGACGCGGCGCGCCGGGCCTATGCGCTGCAGCGGGGCAACGGTCGCGTGGCCGCCGTTCTCGCCCGCACGCTGCCAGCGGCCGAACCGCGCCAGGCCGACGTGCTGCTGGCCAAGGCGCGGCAGTTGTCGGGATCGCCGCTGCTCGCGAGCCGCTAGCTCGGGCTCGATCCGCGTGCGGGCAGACGCTCCGGCGCGATCAGACGTTGAACTTGAACAGCATCACGTCGCCGTCCTGCACCAGATATTCCTTGCCCTCCTGGCGCAGCTTGCCCGCCTCGCGCGCGCCGGCCTCGCCGTTGAGCGCGACGTAGTCGGCGTAGGCGATCGTCTCGGCGCGGATGAAGCCGCGCTCGAAGTCGGTGTGGATCTCGCCCGCCGCCTGCGGTGCCTTGGCGCCCTTGTGGAACGTCCAGGCGCGCGCCTCCTTGGGGCCGGCGGTGAAGAAGGTGTTGAGGCCGAGCAGCTGGTACCCGGCGCGGATCACGCGGGCGAGGCCGCTTTCGGTAAGCCCGAGCTCGGACAGGTATTCGGCGCGCTCGCCGGCTTCCATCGCCACCAGCTCGCTTTCGATCGCCGCCGACACCACGACCGCCTGTGCGCCCTCGGCCGCAGCCTTCTCGAACACTTTGGCCGAGAGCGCGTTGCCCTCGGCGGCGTCTTCCTCGGCCACGTTGCACACGTAGAGCACCGGCTTGGCGGTCAGCAGCTGCGCCTGCGCGAACACGCGCGCCTCGTCGTCGCCGTTGGGCTCGGTCAGCCGCGCGGGCTTGCCCTCGCGCAGCAGCTCGAGCGCCTGCCCGAGCACCGCGGCGGCGATCTTGCTCTCCTTGTCGCCGCCGGTCGCGCGCTTCTGCGCTGCGGGCACGCGCTTCTCGAGGCTCTCGAGGTCCGACAGCATGAGCTCGGTCTCGACCACCTCGGCGTCCGCAATCGGATCGACCTTGTTGGCGACATGCTGGATGTCGTCGTCCTCGAAGCAGCGCAGCACGTGGACGATCGCGTCGACCTCGCGGATGTTGCCGAGGAACTGGTTGCCGAGCCCTTCGCCCTTGCTCGCGCCTTTCACCAGCCCGGCGATGTCGACGAACCCGAGCTGGGTCGGGATTACCTTGGCGCTGCCGGCGATCGCCGCGAGCCGGTCGAGCCGCTCGTCGGGCACCGCGACCTGGCCGACGTTGGGCTCGATCGTGCAGAACGGATAATTCGCGGCCTGCGCGGCCTGCGTTTCGGTCAGGGCATTGAACAGGGTCGACTTGCCGACGTTGGGCAGGCCGACGATCCCGCAGCGGAATCCCATGGAAAGTCCTTCGATTGCGATGTGCCGCGCCCCTTAGCGGCGAGGGCGCCGCTTGGCCAGCTTTGCCGGCCCTGTGCCGTCCGCGCGTTTCGCTTGCGTTGGCGGGTTCGCCGTGTTTCCTTCCGTCCATCGGCGAAGTCCGGGGTCGCACCGTTGTTGCTCGCAGGGAGGCGTGACATGACCCGGAATTCCGCACCGGCGCTATTGGCGCTGGCCTTTGTCCTCGCGGTGGGCGCGCT
>DATDLP010000088.1:0-5576 GCA_036519255.1 Croceibacterium sp. | reverse complement strand
AATCCCTCCCTGTTCTTGGGGGTTTATCGGTGAGCGGCAGCGGGAACACGGGTTCTCAAGGCCCGATCTCTCGATCGGCCTTTAGAGAAAATCAAACTTTGCAGTTTATTCACCAAGTTCCGCGAGAGACGCAGGTGACCGCGGGATACCAGGCCTGCGCCAGAGTACACGGTTAGCGAGGACGGGAATGAGCGCTTTCGGCCGCAAGAACGGAGTCGGCGGAATGGCACCGGGAGCTCGGCCGAGCTTCGGAGTGGCCAAGCCGATGAAGGGCGGGGTGGCGATGCCCGGCCAGCGCGCGCAGCCCGCAGTTCCTGGCGGCGACCAGTTCCCTGCCCTTCCCGGCGAGATGGAGGTTGCACCGTCCGGCGGACCCAATCGCGGAGACGCGCTGGCGCGTCTCGCCGATCGCGCCAACGCGACCACCGAGCATTCGTCGGAAGTCGGCGGCTTCGAAGCCTCGGTCCACAAGATCAAGGAGCAGGTGCTGCCGCGGCTGCTCGAGCGCGTCGATCCCGAAGCGGCCGCGACGCTGTCGAAGGAAGAGCTGAGCGAGGAATTCCGCCCGATCATCATCGAGGTGCTGACCGAGCTCAAGGTCACCCTCAACCGCCGCGAGCAGTTCGCGCTCGAGAAGGTGCTGATCGACGAGTTGCTCGGCTTCGGGCCGCTCGAGGAGCTGCTCAACGACCCGGACGTCAGCGACATCATGGTCAACGGGCCGAACCAGACCTACATCGAAAAGAAGGGCAAGCTGCAGATCGCGCCGATCCAGTTCCGCGACGAATCGCACTTGTTCCAGATCGCCCAGCGCATCGTCAGCCAGGTCGGCCGCCGCGTCGACCAGACCACCCCGCTGGCCGACGCGCGCCTCAAGGACGGCAGCCGCGTCAACGTGATCGTGCCGCCGCTCAGCCTGCGCGGCACCGCGATCTCGATTCGCAAGTTCTCCGAGAAGCCGATCACGATCGACATGCTGCGCGACTTCGGCTCGATGAGCGACAAGATGGCGACGGCGCTCAAGATCGCCGGCGCCTGCCGCATGAACATCGTCATCTCGGGCGGTACCGGCTCGGGCAAGACCACGATGCTCAACGCGATGTCGAAGATGATCGACCCGGGCGAGCGCGTGCTGACTATCGAGGACGCGGCCGAGCTTCGCTTGCAGCAGCCGCACTGGCTGCCGCTCGAAACCCGCCCGCCGAACCTCGAGGGTCAGGGCGCGATCACCATCGGCGACCTGGTCAAGAACGCGCTGCGTATGCGCCCCGACCGCATCATCCTGGGCGAGATTCGTGGCGCCGAGTGCTTCGACCTGCTTGCCGCGATGAACACCGGCCACGACGGCTCGATGTGCACGCTGCACGCGAACTCTCCGCGCGAATGCCTCGGCCGTATGGAAAACATGATCCTGATGGGCGACATCAAGATCCCGAAGGAAGCCATCAGCCGGCAGATCGCGGAATCGGTCGACCTGATCGTGCAGGTCAAGCGTCTGCGCGACGGCTCGCGCCGCACGACCAACATCACCGAGGTGATCGGCATGGAAGGCGACGTGATCGTCACCCAGGAGCTGTTCGCGTTCGAGTATCTCGACGAGACCGACGACGGCAAGATCATCGGCGAGCATCGCTCGTCGGGCCTGCGCCCGTACACGCTCGAGAAGGCGCGCCAGTTCGGGTTCGATCAGGCCTACCTCGAGGCGTGCCTCTAACCTTTCCCTATGGCTGCAACTTCGCCTGCGCGTCTAGCTGGGCGCGGGCTTGCGCGAGATAGCCAACCGCATCGCTCCGGGTCACCGGCTGGACCGGCAGCGCGGCCAGCCCTTTCCGCTTAAGCATCTCGGCGGCGCCGTCGATGATCGATTGCCCGAGATCGTCCAGTGGCTCGTCGAGCGGCGCTGTACCCAAGGTCGGCGGCAGCGGCGGACCCTGGACAACCTTCCATTCGCTTGCCGGCCGCGCCTGAGCGGCCGTGAACACCTCGGTGAAGAGATTGGCCGACTCCTGCCGCGCGGTCAGCGGCGCGAACGCGCCGGGCGGTGCGCCCGCGCCCCACTTGGCCTGGACCGTGTTGAGGAACGAGCTGTGCAGCATCGGGGTGTTGATCACCGTGTTCGGCGCGATGTGCGCCGAGACCATGATCGTCGGCACGCGAATGCCCGAACGCGTGAAGTCGAACCCTTCCTCGAGCGGATAGCCGGTCAGGTCGGGTGCCGTGACCGGGATCGGCTGCACGTGATCGAAGCAGCCGCCATGCTCGTCGAAGGTGATGATCAGCAGCGTGTTCTGCGAGGTGTTGCCGCTCGGCCCATTCGGCCCCGGCTTGCCCTGCGAAGTCCTGATCGCATTGTAGATCCGCGCCACCAGCCGTTCGCCGAGCAGCACTGTGCCCACCGTGGTTTCGTAATCGATCAGCCCGTGGCCCGCCGACGAGGGGTGGTAGTCGTTGTGCTGCAGGATGAAATCCGGCTCGAGGAACGAATAGCTCGGCAGGTCGCCGTTCTCGCAATCCTCGAAGAAGCGGTCGAGCGAGTGGAAATGCAGCTCGTGCCCGTCGAGCGCGCGGAAATGGATGATGTTGGTCAGCGAGACGAACGGCGTGTCGTGATAGACCTTCCAGCTCAGGCCGGTGCCTGAATCGCTGATCTGGTTGAAGATCGTCTTGCCCTGATTGTACTCGAACCACGGCTCGGCGGGCGAGTTGTTCACCCTGCCCCACGAGGTCGCCGCATGCCAGAAGGCGCGGTTGCACCAGGTCTGGCTCGGCACGGCGCAATACCAGTGATCGAACACCGCGAATTCCTGCGCCAGCGTCGACAGCACCGGCACGGCCGATGGATCGAAACACTGCATGATCTGGCTGTACTGCGCGAACGTCGGCGGCCCCGCAGGCTTGGACACGGTCTCGCCGAGCTTTTCGACATAGTCGGTGACGAAGCCCTGCATCCCGGCGGGCGGCAGCGGAGCGGGCGGCAGGTTGTACGGCGGGCAGTCGCCGCCGTCGGGCTGATCGAACAGCTGGACGTTGACGTGATAGTACTCCTCGCCCGGGTCCGGGTAAGGCTGGTGGTAGTCGGTCGTCGTGGTCACGAACACCTTGCCGCTGCCATCGGGCGGCTGGTTGACCGCGGATTGCGGCACCGGGTTCGACATGGCGAGCGACGCGCCCTCGAAGCTGGTGCCGGCCGGAGCGGGCGACGGAACGCCGTTGGGATAGATAAATCCAAGTAGATTATCGAACGAGCGATTCTCCAGCATCAACACCACGACATGATCGAACGTATCGAGCACGGAACTACCTGAGCTGGCGGCCGCGTCGGTGTCAGATTTCTCGGTGCTCGGCATGTCTGTCCCCCCAACTTCGGTCCGCGAAGGATATGGATAAATTCTCGTTTGGAAAAGTGATCCGATGCCGGCGAGCAGCCATGTTCGAGCATCCACGTCCGACCACCCGGACCAAGACCCCTCGAGCCCCGCCTCTAGCCCTTAAGCCAGCCGGTCACGGCCACCGCCAGCAGGCTGAGGCCGGCGAAGGTCGTCAGCACCGAGACGGCCGACCACGGCATCCAGCCGACCGCGTCGATGTGCTTGCGCCGCATCCGCCGGCGCTCGCCGAAGAAGGTCGCGACCGACATGGTCAGGAGCACGGCGCCGGCCATGCCGACGAGAGTCGCGTCGCTGGCGAACAGAATGAAGTCGGGCTCCTCCATCGCGCGCCGATATGGGCAGCCCGCCCGCGCCCGGCAATCCTGCTTTCCGCGGGTCGCGCGCTTGATCGGACGCCACGCGCCCCTATGGCGGCAGCGTGGAAGCCGCCCCCGCCCACCGTCCGCTGCTCGCGCTGCTGATCCGTCTCGGCGCGATCGCCGCGCTGTCGACCATGTCGGCGCTGATCAAGCTCGCCTCGCAGCGCGGCATCCACCTGCTCGAGATCATGTTCTGGCGCCAGGCGCTGACGATCCCGATCGCGCTGGGTTGGGTGCTGGCAACGAGCGGGATCGCCACGCTGGCGACGAAGCGCCCGGGCACGCACTTCCTGCGCGGGCTCTACGGCACGATCGGCATGGTGTTCAATTTCGCCGCGGTGATCCTGCTGCCGCTGGCCGAGGCGACGACGATCAACTTCACCGTGCCGATCTGGGCGGTGCTGCTGTCGATCCTGC
Organism: Croceibacterium sp.; assembly: GCA_036519255.1. Classification (GTDB taxonomy): domain Bacteria; phylum Pseudomonadota; class Alphaproteobacteria; order Sphingomonadales; family Sphingomonadaceae; genus Croceibacterium_A. The sequence continues at coordinate 1,411 of DATDLP010000088.1, read as the reverse complement.
TGCTGCGGGAGAAGGTCGGGCTGTGGCGCTGGTCGGCGGTCCTGCTCGGCTTCGTCGGCATCCTGGTGATCGCGCAGCCGGGCGAGGGGCACTTCCCGCTCACCGGCGCGCTGGTCGCGCTCGGCGGCGCGTTCATGATCGCGCTGATCTCGATCCAGATCGCCGATCTCAACAAGACCGACAAGCCGCTGACGATCGTGTTCTACTTCGCGCTGTTCACCACCCCGCTGACCGCGCTGTCGCTGCCGTTCGTCGCGACCCCGCACAACGGCGAGGCGTGGCTGCTGCTGCTCGGGATCGGGCTCGCCGGCGCGCTCGGGCAGTTGCTGCTGACCGCGGCGCTGCGCTTCGGCACCGTCGCCAGCGTGATCGTGATGGACTACTCGGGGCTGTTCTGGGCCACGCTGTACGGCTGGCTGCTGTTCGAGATGCTGCCGCCCGCGACCACTTGGTTCGGCGCGCCGCTGATCGTCGCCGCGGGGCTCATCATCGCCTGGCGCGAGCACCGTCTCGCGCGCCCGCCGCGCCGCGAGACGGCGAGCATCGAGGGAACCTAAGCCCGGAAGGTCGGTTTTTTGCCCGACCACTCGTTCGGAAGTTCCTCGAAAGGACTAGTCATGATTCGCAAGATCATCCTGGCGTTCGGCGTCGCGGCGCTCTCGCTGACCGCCGCCGCCTGCAACACCGTCAAGGGGGCCGGCCAAGACATAGAATCGGTCGGCCAGGCGGGCGACGACGCGCTCTAATCCGCCAAATCCTCAGGGTCGCAAGGCGCCCGCCGGAGCAATCCGGCGGGCGCTTCTTGTCGGGGGTGGCTCGGGGTATGCCCCGATTGCCCGCGCCCGGCGGCGATCCGATCCTCGGTCCCGGTTTCCGGCTTTTCCTGGAGAGGAACCGATCATGCATCACCGGATCGTCGTTTCGATTGCGCTGGCGTGCCTCGCTGCGAGCACTGCAAGCGCGCAGACCATGCCCCGGCTCCCGGGCGGGGCCTCGGCGTTGGGCGGCTTGCCCGACATCTCGAAAATGGGCGTGCCCAACGTCGCCGGCGTGCTCGGCTACTGTGTGAAGAACAAGTTCCTCGGCTCGTCCGGCGCCGCCTCGGTCATCGACGGGCTCCAGGGCAAGTCCGGCGTGACCTCGTCGCCCGACTTCCGCGCGGGCGAGGCCGGCAACATCATTCCGGGCGCCGGCGCCTCGCCGGTTTCGCTCGGCTCGCTCCCGGCCAACCTCAAGACCCAGGCTTGCGACATGGTGCTGCGCCACGGGAGCAGCCTGCTCTAGCTGCGGCGGTAGACCAGCGTCAGGTTGTTCGCGGGCATCGCCACGCGGCGCGTTCGCGAGAAGCCGTGCGCGGCGGCGCGCTCGTCGAGCCATTCCGCGCTGCGCAAGCCGAAACCGGGATCGCGCC
>DATDLP010000087.1:0-5997 GCA_036519255.1 Croceibacterium sp. | reverse complement strand
AGCCCCGCCAGGAACAGCGCAGCGAGCCGGTGCTCGATGACGCGGGCAATCCCGACGAGTGGAACGGGCCGGTCCCGGGCTTCCTGAACCTCTCGGCGCTCTGACGAGTCGCAAGCGGCACCCGCGGGCGCGGGCGGTCAGGCGCCTCGTCAGGCCGGTTTGACGAAGCGGCGCCGCGGGCGCCGCGCCGCTTGCTCGGGCAAGCTTGACCGGCGGGCGACGGTCGATATCCCTGTATCCATGCGCGAAATCTGGTTCGTGGATTCCGTCGACGCCGTGGCGTTCCATGCGTTTCCCGATTGTCCCGGGCTCGAACAAGCCGTCCAGGCGGTGCTCAGCGAGCGGGTGTCAGGTCTGGCAGAGGTGATCGAAACCGAGCGGTTCGGCGATCTGCGGCCGTGCGAGCGATGCCGCCAGCGCGCGGAGAGCGAGGAGGAAGCGCTCGAGTGGGCGGACCGGCTCGAATCCTCCGGAGCGGCTGCCGCGGATGCGGTTCAGTTCCTGCTGCGCGGCGGCGAGCCGAGCGCGGCGATGATCCGCGGCGAGGAGCCCTTCCGGGTGTTCCAGCAGAACCTCGCGCAACTGCGGGTCTTCTCGGACCGGCTCGAGATCAAGCCGCCGTCGTTGTTCGGCAGCGAGCCGACGGTGATCCGCTTCAGCGAGATCCGCGAGGTGCGCGCCGTCTCGTGGACTCCCCTGATCCAGCCGCCGGCGATCGAGATCGACAGCGAGCTGGACGGCGAGATATTCACCGACACATTCGAGCTGGGCATTTTCGATTCTCCGGAAATGCTGGCCATCTCGGTCGAAGGCTTGATCAAGCAACCGGCGGCGGAAGCGCGCCGCCCGAGCCCGGCTCCCAAAGCGCCGCCGGCTTCGAGCAAGGCGGCGGCCGCAAATCGGGGAAAGCCAATCGGCGCCAAATCGGCCGCGCGGCGCGAGGCACCGGAGACGAGCGCTCCGGACGGCGAGCGCGCGGAGCTGGCGCAGCTGTGGGACCAGACCAAGCAGCACGGCGGGTCGATCTTCGATGCCGGCTCCGGAGCCGACCTGACGGGATCGCCGATGAGCGGTGCCGAGTTCGCGGATTGGGTCTTGGCCGGGTGCGACGACCCGGAAGCGCGGGAGAAGCTGCGCGAGTTGCTCGACGAAGCGATGCGCTTCGCCAGGATGATGGCCGAACTGAAGACCAATCCGCTTGTCATTGACAGCGACGGCAAGCTGGTCGTCTCGATCGGCAAGTGCGAGCTCGACTGGGACTGGCTCGAGCCGGGTGACGACGGCTACCCGGCCGGCGCCGGCGGCCCGAACGGCGAGCCGGACCCGTCGGCGGGGGGCGGCGGTGGTCCGTCGAGCCCCGCGCCGGGGAAGCGAAAACCGCGCCCGAAGACGCAGGAGGAACGCGACCGCGCGTGGCTGAAGCAGCACTTTCCGAAGATGGATCACGCGAAGGTGGAGATCACCGCGGGGCGCGAGAATCGCTACAATTGCCTGGGCCTGGCCCTGGGCCTGTATCGCGACGTCTGGGGCAGCGGCGGGCTATCGCCCGCACAGCTCGACGAGATCCTCGGCAAGGCAGGGTTCGTCGATTTTGCGGACGGGGACGTGGAGTTCGCGGTCTGGGCGGGCTCCGGAGGCATCACGCACATTTCCAGGATCCTTCCCGACGGCCGGCATGAGAGCAAGTTCGGCATCGGCGGAATCCAGATCATCCACACCCCGGGCGACTTCAAGGACAACAACTTCTATTCGGGCATCGAGATCATCGGGCGGCGCAAGGGCATCGTCGTGCGCGACGGTCCGCAGCACGATTTCTAGCGTTCGCCGCGGTCACGCCGGCTTGACGAAGCTGTCGATCACCCGCTTGCGCCCGCTCGCCTCGAACTCGATCTCGAGCTTGTTGCCTTCCTGGTCGATCACCTCGCCGTAGCCGAACTTGTCGTGGAACACGCGCTGGCCGATGGCGATGTCGCCGCGCGGCTTGGCGGCGAAGCTGGCGGCGCTGCGGCCGGGCTCCTGCAAGCGCTTAGGCGCCGTGTCGTAGCCGGTCGACAGCGCGCGCTGCCAGCCGGGGCCGCGCGCCTGCGAGCGGTCGGGGCGGGCGCTGCTGACGTGGGCGAACGGGTCGTCCTGCTCGCTCCAGTTGGCGCGCCACAACGAGGCGCCGCCCGACATCGTCGTCTCGACGGTGACGTGCTCGGCCGGCAGCTCGGCGATGAAGCGCGAGGGGATCGAGCTCGACCACTGGCCGTAGATCCGCCGGTTCGACGCGTGCAGGATCGTGCAGCGCCGCCGCGCGCGGGTGATCGCGACGTAGGCCAGCCGACGCTCCTCCTCGAGCGCGGCGAGCCCGCCTTCGTCGAGCGCGCGCTGGCTCGGGAACACGCCTTCCTCCCACCCGGGCAGGAACAGGTGGTCGAACTCGAGACCCTTGGCGGCGTGGATGGTCATGATTGTGACCTTCTCGGTGTCGTCGGCCGCGTCGTTGTCCATCACCAGGCTGACGTGCTCGAGGAACTGGCCGAGCGTGTCGTATTCCTCCATCGCCCGGGCGAGCTCGACGAGGTTGTCCTGCCGCCCGGCGCTCTCGGCGGTCTTCTCTGCCTTGAGCATCGCGGTGTAGCCGGTCTCGTCGAGCACCGTGCGCAGCAGCTCGGCGGGCGTGACGGACGGCTCGAGCTCGCGCCAGCGCAGGAAGCCGGCCATCAGCCCGCCGATCGTGCCGCGCGCGCGCGCCGGCAGCTCGTCGCTGTCGGCCAGCTCGAGCGCCGCGGCGGCGAGCGGCAGCCCCTCGGCGCGCGCGTGGCGGTGCATCGCCTCGAGCGCCTTGGCGCCGAGCCCGCGCTTGGGCTGGTTGTGGATGCGCTCGAACGCCAAGTCGTCTGCCGGCTGGGCGATCAGCCGCAGATAGGCCAGCGCGTCGCGGATCTCGGCGCGTTCGTAGAACCGGAAGCCGCCGACGATCCGGTAGTTGAGCCCGATCTGGATGAACCGGTCCTCGAACTCGCGGGTCTGGTACTGCGCGCGCACGAGGATCGCGACCTGCTCGAGCCGCAAGCCCTCGCGCTCGAGCCGTTCGATCTCCTCGCCGACGCGGCGCGCTTCCTCGGGCGCGTCCCACACGCCGACCACGCGCAGCTTCTCGCCGGGCGGCAGCTCGGTCCACAGCGTCTTGCCGAGCCGGCCGCTGTTGCTCGCAATCAGGCCCGAAGCGGCGGCGAGGATCTGCGGGGTCGAGCGGTAGTTCTGCTCGAGCCGGATTACCGCTGCACCGGGAAAATCCTTCTCGAACCGCAGGATGTTGGCCACTTCCGCACCGCGCCACGAATAGATCGACTGGTCGTCGTCGCCGACCACACAGATGTTCTTGCGCGTCTGCGCGAGCAGCCGCAGCCATAGGTACTGCACCGCATTGGTGTCCTGGTACTCGTCGACCATCACGTACTTGAAGCGCTGCTGGTAACTCTCGAGAATGTCCCGCTCGCGCCTGAAAACGTTGAGCATGTGCAGCATCAGGTCGCCGAAGTCGCACGCGTTGAGCGCCTTCAGCCGCTCCTGGTAGGCGCGGTACATCGCCTGGCCCTTGCCGTTGGCGTAAGCCTCGTTCTCGGCCGCATCGAGATCGTCGGGATTGAGCCCGCGGTTCTTCCACCGGTCGATCAGCCCGGCGAGCTGGCGTGCGGGCCAGCGCTTCTCGTCGAGCTTCTGGTCGGCGATCAGCGCCTTGAGCACGCGCAGCTGATCGTCGGTGTCGATGATCGTGTAGTTGCTCTGCAGCCCGACCAGCTCGGCGTGCCGGCGCAACATCCTGGCGCAAATCGAATGGAACGTGCCGAGCCACGGCATGCCTTCGACTGCGTCGCCGATCAGCTGCCCGACGCGGTGGCGCATCTCGCGCGCGGCCTTGTTGGTGAAGGTCACGCAGAGGATCTCGCTCGGCCAGGCGCGGCGGGTGCGGATCAGGTGCGCGAGACGTGCGGTCAGCGCGGCGGTCTTGCCTGTTCCGGCGCCCGCCAGCATCAGCACCGGGCCCTCCGTGGTGAGCACCGCCTGCTTCTGCGGCGGGTTCAGCCCGTCGAGCCAGGCGGGGGCTCCGGACAGGTCGGCAACGGCAGGTAGAGGGGTATCGCTCACCGCGAACAACTAGGGAACGGCGGAAGGGCGCGCAACCCCGCGCGGCGCGGCGAGGGCGGAACCTGTGCTCGGCAGCGTTCGTTCACCCGCCGGACGAGCGAACGATGGAGAAAGACCATGCGTATCCTTCTGCTTGCCGGCGCGACCACGCTGGCCCTGGCGGTCGCCGCGCCGCTCGCAGCGCAGCAGACCGCCGATCAGGCCAACGCCCAGGCGCGGCCCGGCCCGCAAACGACCACCGCGATTCCGGCCGCGCCGGGTCGGCCCGAGACAGTGGTGACCAACAACCCGGGCAACCTGACCGCGCCGCCGCCGCAGGCGATGAACAAGACCTATCCGGTGTGCACGCGCACGCTGCAGGACAACTGCCAGAACCCCGGCGAGGGCGGCGCCCCGGGCCGTTCGCGCGCGCTCGGCTACTGGCCCGGTGAGCCGGCAAGCGAGCGCAGCGACCGCGGCGGCTGAGGCCTTTGCGGCGGCCCCGGACAGGGCGTACCATCCGCATCCGGAAGGAGCGGATGCCATGAGTCGCATTCTCATCGCCCTGTTCGGAATCGCCGCCATCGCCGCGGCTCCGCCGCCGCCCGAGCCGCCGAAGCCCAAGGCAGAGGTGATCGAGCGCAACGAGAAGGGCCAGGCAACCAAGATCCGGGTCGACGGTCAGGTCTACGAGGTATGCCTCGACGGCAAGACCGACGGCTGCATCAACCCGCGCGACGCGGGGCTCGATTTCGGCAGCGTGCCGCTCGACCACTGGCCGGGACGGCCGGCGAGCGAGGGGAAGTAATCCTCCCCGTTCCGGGGAGGATTGACTTGCCGCGCATAACACCGCAGCCCCGGGCCGGGGAGTACGGGGCATGGATTCACCGCTGAAGACGCACCGCAGGGTGCTGGCCGCGTCGCTGGTCGGCACGTCGGTCGAGTTCTACGATTTCTACGTCTACGCGACCGCCGCGGCGCTGGTGTTCGGGCCGCTGTTCTTTCCGTCCGAGAGCGCCTCGGCGCAGCAGTTTCTCAGCTTCATGAGCTTCGGGCTGGCGTTCATCGCGCGGCCGGTGGGCGCGATTGCGTTCGGCCATTTCGGCGATCGGCTCGGACGCAAGTCGACGCTGGTCGCCTCGCTGCTGCTGATGGGCATTTCGACGCTGCTGATCGCGTTCCTGCCGACTTACGCGATGATCGGCTGGGTCGCGCCGCTGCTGCTGTGCGTGCTGCGCTTCGGCCAGGGCTTCGGGCTCGGCGGCGAATGGGGCGGGGCGACGCTGCTGGCGATGGAGAACGCGCCCAAGGGGTGGGAAGCGCGCTTCGGCTCGGCGCCGCAGTTCGGTGCGCCGATCGGCTTCCTCGCCGCCAACGGGCTGTTCCTGCTGCTCGGCCTCGGCATGAGCGACGAGCAGTTCGTCGCCTGGGGCTGGCGCATCCCGTTCCTGTTCAGCGCGCTGCTGGTGATCATCGGGCTGTGGGTCCGGCTGCGCATCGCCGAGACCCCGGCGTTCCGCGAAGCGCTGGCCAAGGAGCCGCCGCCCGCGGTACCGCTCGGCCGCCTGCTGCGCTTCAACTGGGGCTCGGTGCTCGCCGGCACCGCCGGCGTGGTCGCGGCGTTCGCGTTGTTCTACCTCTCGACCGCGTTCGCACTGAGCCACCTGACGACCGAGCGCGGCGAGAGCCGCGAGACGATCCTGAGCCTGCAGCTCGCGGCCAACGTGTTCTTCGCGCTCGGCATCGCGCTCGCGGCGATCTACGCCGACCGGATCGGCGCGCGCCGCGTGCTCGGTTTCGGGGCGGTGGCGACGGTGCTGCTCGGGATCGGGTTCGGCCCGGCGCTGGCCGAGGGACCGCTGCCGACGGTGTTCGTCACGCTCG
>DATDLP010000086.1:0-5205 GCA_036519255.1 Croceibacterium sp. | reverse complement strand
TGGTCTACTGCAACGGCCTCGACAGCTCGAAGGAACTGCTCTGGTGGTCGGGCCTGCCTCAGGCCCTGGCGCGGCGCGGAATCTCGACGCTATGCGTCGACCAGCCGGGCAGCGGCGAGGCCTTGCGCTTGCAGGGCCTGCCGGTCGACCCACACAGCGAAAGCTGGGCCAGCCGCGCGGTCGACTGGCTCGAGCAACAGCCCGAGGTCGACCCGGCGCGCATCGGCATGACCGGCATCTCGCTCGGCGGCCATTTCGCGCCGCGCGCGGTCGCCTACGAGCCGCGCTTCGCCAGCGGCGCGGTATGGGGCGCCAACCACGACTGGGCCGAGGTGCAGCAGGCGCGCATCCGCCGTGAGGGCGAGAACCCGGTGCCGCACTACTGGGCGCACGTGTTCTGGGCGTTCGGCGCGAGCGACATGGACGATTTCCTCGCCAGGGCGGCGGCCATGACGCTGGACGGGCATCTCGACCGCATCCGCGTGCCGTTCCTCGTCACCCACGGGGCGCAGGACCGGCAGATCGCGGTCGAATACGCGCACCGGACTTACGGCCAGCTGGTCAATTCGCCACGGCGCGCGCTCAAGATCTTCACGCCGCGCGAGGGCGGGGTCGAGCACGTCGGCGCCGACAACATGAGCTTCGGGCGCGACTGCATCGCCGACTGGTTCGCCGAGACCCTGGGAGGGTACACCGCATGAGCAACGAAGTCCGCCGGATCGTGACCGGGCATGACGCGCAGGGCCGCGCGGTGATCCAGGAAGACGGTCCGCCGCCGCGGGTGTCTCGTATCGGCGGGGCAATCGGGCCGCTGTTCCACGAGATCTGGAACACCCGCGAGACACCCGCCCGGATCGACCGTGCCTCCGGCGAGCCCGCCGAACACGGCATCCAGCTCGCACCACCGCCGCGTGGCACGCGCATCCGCGTGCTCGATATCCCGCCCGAGGATGAACGGCTCCACGCGATGTCGGTCGAGGACGTGCGGGCGCATTTCGCCGAGGTCGGCGCGGGGGAGGCCTCATCGCACACCGACGACGGCAGCTCGCGGCATCACCTGATGCACCGCACCGAAACTGTCGACTACGGCATCGTGCTCGAGGGCGAGGTGACGCTGATCCTCGATGTCGGGGAGACCGTGGTTCGCGCCGGCGACATAGTCATCCAGCGCGGCACCAACCACGGCTGGGCCAACCGTTCGGGCAGGAACTGCCGGATCGCCTTCATCCTGATCGACGGGCGGTACGAGGACGGACTGTGAGGCTCGCCACCCGCGACAACGGCACACCCGACGGCGAGCTACTGGTCGTCGCGGCCGATGGATCGCGGGCGAAGACCGTGCTGGGCTGGCCGAGCCTGCTCGCGGCGATCGAGGAATGGGGCGCCGCCGAGTCAGATCTTCGCGCGGTGGCCGAACAGGTCGAGCGCGGTGCCGGCGGGCCGCTCGACGCGGCGAGGCTGCGCGCGCCGTTGCCGCGCACCTGGCAATGGCTCGACGGCTCGGCCTTCCAGACCCACGCTGACCTCATGCAGATCGCCTTCGGCACCGAGCGGATCGAGCACGACAAGCCCCTCATGTACCAGGGGATGTCCGACCGCTTCCTCGGTCCCACCGAGGATGTTCCGTTCCGCGACGAGGCACACGGGATCGATTTCGAGGGCGAGTTCGGGGTGATCGTCGATTTCGTGCCGATGGGCACCGACGCGGCCGCGGCTATGCGCCACATCAGGCTGATCGTGCAGATCAACGACTGGTCGCTGCGCGCGCTTGCGGTCCCGGAGATGAAGACCGGCTTCGGCTGGATTCAGGCCAAGCCCGCGTGCTCGATGGCTCCTTTCGCGATCACTCCCGACGAGCTTGGCGGAGCATGGCGCGACGGCCGGGTGTGCCTCGACCTCGCGATCGAGTGGAACGGCGAGCGGTTCGGCAAGGCCAACGGCCGCGAGATGGCTTACGGCTTCCACGAGCTCGTCGCGCATGCCGCGGCGACGCGCGACCTGGTCGCGGGCACGGTGATCGGCTCGGGCACGGTGGCCAACGCGAACTATGCCGAGGTCGGCTCCAGCTGCATCTCGGAGCGGCGGGCGATCGAGATCATCGCCGATGGCAAGCCAACCACGCGGTTCATGCGGTTCGGCGACAGCTGCCGCATGCAGGCCCTGACGCAGGACGATCGTGCGGTCTTCGGGCCGATCGAGCAGCGGGTCGAACCCGTCGGGCAACGAATGACGTAAGGAGAGAAACGATGCGCAAGACGTTCCTAACCATCGCGCTGGCCCTGTCGGCCTGCGCCGCTCTGCCGATGCTGGCCGCACCGGCTTTCGCCCAGGCAGCGCAGCCGGCCCATTACTCTGTCAACGACACGCTCGTCGGCAAGCTGATCGACGATCCCGCGGCGGCAGCCATCCTGCAGAAACTGATCCCATCCGTATGGGCCAACAGCATGTTCCAGTCCGCTGGTCGCGATCTGACCCTCAGAGCCATCCAGCAGTACGAGGCGGTGCTCACCGACCAGAAGCTGGCCGAGATCCAGGCCGAGTTCGACAAGATTCCGGCCAAGGGCTAGCGCCTCTCAGGTTTCTCCCGCGAGCAGATCGGCCGCCTCGTCGAGCCCGCGCCGGCGGGCGACCTGCTCGGCGGTCTCGCCTTCGGTGTTGCGTGCGGTGCGGTCGGCGCCGGCCGCGAGCAGCACCTCGACCGTCCGCGCAGCGGCCTCATCGTCGTCGGGCAACGAGAACAGCGGCGGGTTGCCGCGCGGGCTCAGCGCGTTGGCGAGCGCGGGTGTCTCCGCGAGCACCGTGCCCAGCCGTTCCGCCCGGCCGGCCCAGGCGAGATCGTGCGGATCGCGGCTGAGCGGCGCGATCAGGTCGATCACCGCCTGGTTCTTCCAGAACACCCCGTGGCCGAGCGGAGTCGCGTTGTAGTCGCCGCCGCGCCGGTCGATGTCGGCGCCGGCCTCGATCATCAGGCGGATCGCTTCGAGCGCCCCCGCGCCGGCGGCGCTGTGCAGGGCCCGCTGGCCCTTGGGCGCAGCCAGATCGACCGGCATACCGAGGTCGAGCAGCAGCCGGAGGACATCGGTCCGGTTCAGCCCGGCAGCGATCAGCAGCAGGGACGGGTCGCGCAGATACCAGGGCCGCCACCGGACGAGCCGGCGCGCCTCGGCTTCGTCCGTCCGCAGGCACGCGGCATGAAAGGCGAGATGGCCGGACAGCGCCACCGGCCTCGCGCCGTGCCGGGCGAGCAGCGCTGCCATCTGCACGAAGCCGTGCAGCTGAGCCACCTCGTGATGCGGTCGCTTGCTGTAGGCATTCGTCCCGTTGGCGTCGGCCCCGTGGGCGAGCAGCCATTCGGCCCGCGCGAGATGGTCGCTGCCGACCGCGTTGCCGAGCAGGTAGTCGAGCGTGCTGCGTTCGGTGCCGCCGAGCGAGACCTTGCCCAGCCGGCGCCAGCGATCCTCGCTGCCTTGCGCCGCCGAGCGCGACCACATGAACTCGAGCCAGTACGTGTCGTCGCCGGCGATCGAGGTGTTGTAGAGCGCCTGGATGTCGAACGGATCGGCGCCGCGCTCGACCAGCAGCTCGGCCAGCTCTCGGTCGCGCGGGTGGGGCGCGCGGATGCCCTCGCCCAGCGCGATCACCCCGGTCAGCACCTTGAACGCATTGCCCCAGCCGTCGTCGAACGCGGCGTTGGGGTCTGCGCCGTGGTCGAGCAGCAGAGCGGCAATCTCGAGCCCATTCTCGGCCACGGCGGGCAGCGGCAGTCGGCTGTAGGCGAGGTATTGCAGCGGCTCCCAGCCGCGCGGCCCGCCCTTGAGCGTGGCCGCTGCGGGATCGGCTGCGAGCCGGCGGCGCACCTCGGCGAGGTCGCCGAATGCCGCCGCTGCGTGCAGGCTCTGCCGCGCCAGCTCGGGATGGCGCAACGCGATGCGCCCGGCGGCGGCGCGGTCGCCGTCGTCCCACGCCCCGCGCAGCACGATCGCGGCGAGCTCGTCCGGCGCCATCGCCGCGAGCACGCGGTCGGCCAGCGCCTCCTTGAACGCGGCCCAGCCGGTAAAGCCGTGTTCGCGTGCGAGCGCCTGCTGCACGTCGCGCAGACCGGGCTCTGCGGGCGCGCCGGGCCACACGGCGCGCAGCCTGGCGAGCGCTTGGGAATCGTCTGCGCGCAGCGCCTTGAGCCAGCGCTTCGCGTCTTTCTTGCAGCTGTCGAGAGTGGCCCGCGGGCCGAGCGTCTTGGGCATGGACCTTCCTTCCGAGGTCGCCTGACGTCCGCTCGAGAACAGGCCGGAAGAAGGGTGTAGCAGTCCGGTGTTATTGGGTGGGAGCAGGCCCCCTTGCCGCGGACAGGTGGCGCCCCAACGCGCTCTGCCCGCAGGAATGACGCAGGCCCGCGCACCTGTCAAATGCGGTTCAGCCGCGCGGGGATTGCGCCGCCGGGCGCCTTTCCGTGGCGCGCCGCGGTGGCTAGAATTTCCGCATGAGGACCGCGCGAGCAATACGGGCCCTGGCCGCCACGATAGCTGTCCTGGCGCTGTCGGCCTGCGCCGGCGGCAAGGACTTTCGCCCCGTGAGCGACGTGCCGGTGCGGATCGGCCCGGCCTACACGGTGCGCGGCACGACCTACACGCCGGCTGCCGACGCGGCTTACGACCGGGTCGGCTACGCCAGTTGGTACGGCCCCGAATCCGGCGACCAGACCGCCAACGGCGAGCGCTTCCGGCCCGACGGAATCAGCGCCGCGCACACCACGCTGCCGCTGCCGAGCTACGTCGAGGTGACCGCGCTCGACACCGGGCAGCGAATCCTGGTGCGGGTCAACGACCGCGGACCGTTCGCGCACGGCCGGCTGATCGATCTGTCGCGCGGCGCGGCGGAGCAGCTCGGCGTCAAGGCGCAGGGCGTCGCACCGGTGCGGGTGCGCGTGGTCGAGCCGTCCGAGCGGGATCGCGAAAGACTGCGCGAGGGAAAGCCGGCGCGCGAACTGCCACGGGTTTCCGAAGGGGAACTCGAGCGGTTGCGTGCGCGGCTGGCCGAGGCGGGATAGCCACAGGCCGACCGCTCTCTTCGTTCGATGGAACGCCCCGCTTGCAGGATCAGTGGTTTAGGCGCACGAATTGCGCATGACGCCGGCATCGTCCAGCTTTCCCCGTCCGGTGCGGGTGCCGCTCCACTTCTGGCTCGTCGGCCTGCTGCTTCTGCTATGGA
>DATDLP010000085.1:0-2353 GCA_036519255.1 Croceibacterium sp. | reverse complement strand
TCGCGGCCGATCGCCGCGGCGACGACGCTCGGGATGTGGATGAAGGGATGCGTATCCTGCCCCCCCGCCTCGATCACGCAGGTCGTCTTGTCCGCCGCCTCACCGAGCCGCGCGGCCAGCGCCGCGCCGGACGAACCCGCTCCGACGACTATGTAATCGAATTCTGCAGCGGCCATTCGTCTCTCCCGGCGGCCTTTGTGCGGGGGGCGGGTTTGCTTGGCAAGACACGGTTGCGCGGAACCGGTCAGTTCGTATTCTGCGCGAGATGCAGGATTACGCGGAGCGACTGACGGAGGCCGAGAAGCAGTTGCTTCACGTCCGGCACTGGCTGACCTGTGGATCAGACCTCAATGGTCACGAATGGCTGATGCTAGCTCAGACCATCAGCGACGCCGACCTTATCGTCCGCGAGTTCCAGCAGCTCAGGCCGGACTACCAAATGCCGCTCTTGAATGAGCTGATTGCGACGCTCAGCGAGGCGACGAGGAACTTCACGAACCCCGACTTTGTGCGGTCGACAACGCCCGTGCGCCGGCAAAATAAGCGTCTCTTCTGTCGCTAGGCTTTCGCCGCCCGACACTGCCCGGGGGGTTACGCTAGGGGCATGGCTTGACGAGGTGGGACCGCAAAACGCCGGGACCCTGAGGAGGTCAGCCCGCCCCGGCCGCGGCGCCGGCGCCGGACTGCTGCCTGGGCACGGCGCCGCTGTTGCGCTGGATGTCCTCGATGCCTTGCTTGGTCTCCCGGCGAAGCCGGTCCCACTCGTCCTGCGTCATGCAGATGCGGGTCCTGCGGGCTCGCGAGCCGGTCACCCGTTCGGTCTTGCAGATCTGCTCGTCTTTGCCGGACGCCTCGGATGGCGCATCCTGCGCGGCGGCGCCGCCCGCAACCAGCAGCACCAGACCGCCGATCCAGAGAATCCTCATAGACATCTCCCTAGGAACGCCGCGGCCGCCGCATGGCGATGCTGGCCGTCGTTCGTCCCTGTGCTACTGTGCGAAGGGCCGCGGAGCTTGGCAAGGTGCTGGCGCGGCAATACCCTTCTGGCGGGCGCTGGCGGGGGAACGCGGGTGGATCTCGAGCTTTGGGTGGCGTGGAGCCAGATACTGGGCGTGCTGGGTGGGCTCATCGCGCTGGTCTTCGTCGGGCTGCAGATCCGGGACAACTCGCGCGCGGTGCGGGCGGCGACCGCGCAGGCGGTGCACGAGACCTATTCGAGTTGGTACAACTCGCTGCTCGACAGCGAGAACGCCCTCAAGGCCTCGACCAAGGCGCTGACCGAGCCACAGGCGCTGACGCCGATCGATGGTCCAATCGCGATTGCGAGCTTCACGCGCAAGCGACCTTTTCCCCGTCACCGCCTTCGGGTTCTGATAGACGGCGCATCGGCATATTCGTAGCTCAATCCGGCAGCGAGTGCCTCCCTCGCGGTTTGGACAAGCTGGTTGCCGCTGCGATCGGCCGGAAACGTCACGACGGCCGTCGCGCGTCCATTGTCCAGCGGGGTGATGCGTGACACGGCCAGCGGCGGCCTGCGCGAGTTCTGCAGTGCGACAAACCGTTCGAGGCCCCCGCGAGGGCCGGTTACCGTGAGGTCGCGCTGCACCGTGGTCGCTGCCTCTTGCGCCCATGCACCAGCCGTAAGCGCTGCTGGTACGGACGCTGCCAAGGCTACCAAGTAAACGCGCATGTCAGTCTCCGCGTGCGATTCGGGATCGCTTGGGTACAACGCAAAGTGCCCGCAATGGGTCCAAGCTGCTGGATTGCCCTATTATTCGCCGTCGTACGCAATGGCCGCCGCCGCTGCGCCCGAGAGGATGAACCCGATCGGCCGCTCGGCCTCCTCGGTCAGGTGGCCGATCAGCCCTGCGGTCCGGCACAGCAGGCCGATGCCTTTGAGCGCGGCGAGCGGGTAGCCGAGGTCGAGCAGGATTGCCGGGATCGGGCCGTTGACGTTGACCGGCAGCTCGCGGCCGACGGTTTCGGGCAATGCGGCTTTCAACGCACGCATCATCGCGACGTGCTCGCCGGAAACGCCGCGCTGGTCGGCGAGATCCAGCAGCAGGTTGGCGCGCGGGTCCCCGCCCGAGTGCTGCGGGTGGCCGAAGCCGGGGACCGCCTTGGTGGTCTGGCGCAAGCGCTGGATGTTGCGCACGGCGACTGCGTGGAGATCGTCGCCGGTGATGCGCTGGTCGGCGACGCACTCGGCGTAGAACTTGCCGGCGACCTCGGCGCTGCCGAGCACCACGGAGCCGCAACCGAGCAGGCCCGCGGCGACCGCGCCCTGCAGTGCCTCGGGGGCGGCGGCGTACGTCATGCGCGAGGCGACCACGCTCGGCACAAGGCCGTGCTC
>DATDLP010000084.1:0-4412 GCA_036519255.1 Croceibacterium sp. | reverse complement strand
CTCCCGCAAGCGGGAGGGGAGCAGCGAGGTCAGCTCGTCGAGATCGGGGCTGTCTTTGTAGGATTTGGTCTGCCAGCGTCCCGTCCATGACGAGTCCGTCCGCCAGCTTCCTGTCGCCCGAACGGCCTCTGCGGGACCTGCCCATGGCCACTGCGAACATTGGGACCATTCGCACCGGGAGCATCGGAGCATGACGGCAATCTGGCACGAACGACTCGACCAGTTGCGCGAGGTGATTCGCGCCGACATCGCCCGCGGCGACTATTTCGGCGCGGTGCTGACGGTCGGACGTCACGGCGACTTCCTGTTCGCGGAAGCGCTCGGGGCCGAGGATGCGGCGGGCGACAAGCCGCTCGACTACGACAACGTGTTCTCGATCTTCTCGGTCACCAAGGCGTTCACCAATGTCTTGATCCTCAAGGCGATCGAGGAAGGCCGCTTCGCGCTGACCACCAAGGTCCGCGACGTGCTGCCCGAGTTCACCGGCGCCCCGCGCGAGGACGCGACGTTCTATCACCTGCTCACGCACACCGCCGGCATGCCCGGCGTGTGGACGCCGAAGCCCGGCATGTACCTCGACCGGCTGCAGGAGCTGTTCGAGGCCTCGATCGAGCACGTCCACGGCGAGGTCCCGCCCGGCACCCGCTGCGACTACTCGCCGCTGGTCAACCACGTGCTTATGGGTACCGCGCTGGTGCGCACCGACCCGCAAGGCCGCAACTACCAGACCCTGCTGCACGAGGACCTGTTCGCCCCGCTCGGCATGGACAGCACCGCGATGGGCCTGCGCCCCGATCTCGCCCCGCGCCACGTCAAACCGGACATGCGCGGCACCGTGCCGATCCAGCACCTGAGCCGCACCCTGCCCGGCGACCACGCGCTGTTCGAGGACCCTGACGTCGAGGCGCCGCACGTCGGCTGCGCCTCGACCTCCGGCGACCTCTACCGCTTCGCCGAGATGCTCCGTCGTGGCGGCGAGCTCGATGGCGTCAGGATCCTCTCGCCGGCGATCCTCCAGCTCGCCCGCCAGGTCCACACCGGCGACATGCCCAACCAGCTCTACAAGCGCGTCGCCGAGAACGCCGGGTGGCAGGTCCCGCCCGCCAACCAGGGCATCGGCTTCCAAGTGCGCGGCACCGGCGTGTTCCACCACCTGTTCGGCACGCTCGCCAGCCCGCACACCCACGGCAACTACGGCGCCGGCAGCACGATGTTCTGGGTCGACCCGGTGCGCGACGTCAGCTTCGCGCTGTGCAGCGCCGGGGTGATGACCCAGGCGGCCAACATCGAGCGCTGCCAGAAACTGAGCGACCTCGCGCTGAGTGCGATGATCTGATGAAACAAGCCCACCCCGTCGGTGTGAAGGCATATCAAAACATGCCCGTCATCCCGGCGAAAGCCGGGACCTCGCGCCCTCGGGCGTACCGCTTGCCGCACGAGGTCCCGGCTTTCGCCGGGATGACGAGGGTGTCGTTCGAAGCTCATCGCGAGCTGGAAGGGGACGTGAAGCAATGAGGATTTCGAATGGCTGACGCCGACATCATCGTCATCGGATCGGGCCACAACGGCCTCGTGGCGGCAGCCTATCTCGCTGTCGCGGGCCGCAAGGTGCTCGTGCTCGAGCGCAACGAATGGTTCGGCGGCGGCGTCGTGACGCGCGAGCTGACCCGCCCCGGCTTCCGCCACGACCAGCATTCGATGAGCCACATCTTCATCCAGGGCAATCCGCTGCTGCTCAACGACGAGCTCGGGCTCAAGCGCAAGTACGGGCTCTCGTACGTGTTCCCCGAAGTGCCGATGATGAGCGTGTGGGAGGACGGTTCCACGCTGCCGCTGCACCGTGACGCCGCAAAGTCGGCCGAAGCGATCCGCCAGTTCTCGCACCGTGACGCCGAGACGTTCCTCGAGCTGTCGCGGCAGGCGGCGCAGTGGCTGCCGATGATCCAGGCCGGGCTCTATTCGCCGCCGATGCCGGTCGGTGCGCAGACCGCGATGATGGACCAGAGCCCCGAAGGCCGCGAGATCATGCGCACGATGGGCATGAGCACCTTCGACCTGATGGAAGAGCTGTTCGAGCACGACAAGTGCAAGGCGCACTTCGGCCGCGTCGCCGGCGAGAACCTGGTCAGCCCCGACGAGAAGGCGACCGGGATCGGCGCCTACGTGTTCCTCGGCTTCCTCGAGAAGTTCGGCTTCGGGGTGCCGGTCGGCGGCTCGGGCAGCCTCACAAACGCGCTGATCGCGTGCATCGAGGACCATGGCGGCGCGGTGCGCAACAACTGCCAGGTGCGTGAAGTCGTGACTGAGGGCGACCGTGCCAGCGGCGTCGTGCTCGACAGCGGCGAGCGGCTTCAGTGCCGCGACGGCGTCATAGGGGCGATCCACCCGCACGTGCTGCCCGAGATGGTGCCCGCGGTGTCGCCGACAGTGGCGAAGAATGCGAAACGCACGCACATCACCGATGCCGCCTGCTTCACCGTCCACGCCGCGCTTGATGCGCCATTGAAGTTCAAGGCCAAGACCGCTCAAGGCGATGACCTCTCGGCGGTGATGTACGAGCTGATGCCGGCGAACTACGAGGACATGCGCCGCGCGTTCGACGAGCTGCGCTACGGCCAGATGAGCCCGACCCCGCTGGTCGGCGTCGGCCAGCTGACCCAGCACGACCCGAGCCGCGCGCCCCAGGGCAAGGCGATCTTCCACGCTTGGGACTACGTGCCCTACGAGCGCCCCGACGGCCGCAGCTGGGACGAGGCCAAGCGCGAGTTCGCCGACGGGATCATCGCCCGGATGGCGAACTACATCGACAACGTGCCCGAGGTGGTGCTCGACTATCACTGCGACAGCCCGGTCGACATGGAGCGGACGAGCCCGAGCTTCTTCCGCGGCGACCTCCACGGCATCGCCACCACCACCTACCAGTCGGGCAGCCACCGCCCGACCCCCGAGCTCGGCCAGTACCGCGTGCCGGGGATCGAGCGGCTCTACCTCGTCGGCCCGTTCCAGCACCCCGGCGGCGGCGTGTTCGGCGCCGGGCGGGCGACGGCGATGGTCATGGCCGAGGATCTCGGCATCGAGTTCGACCGGATCGCGGTCGCATGACCGCCCCCTTCCTCTCCCCCGTCATCCCGGCGAAAGCCGGGACCTCGCGCCTCCAAACACAGCGTTCGCCGCACCAGGTCCCGGCTTTCGCCGGGATGACGAGGTAAGCGATGAAGATCTACGCCGCCGACAAATCCGAGCTGATGCAGGTCTCCGCAATCGAGCGGAAGGGCGACGACCTCGTGCTCAAGGGCAAGGTCTTCGGCACGATGCCGATGAGCGCCACGCTGACGCCCGAGCAGGCGCGCGCCGCGTTCAAGCTGCTGACGCCACGACTGATCCTGTTCCTGCTGACACTCCCGTTCCGGAAAGGCTCCCCGAAATGAAGCGCCACGACGGCAAAACGATCATCGTCACCGGCGCCGCCGGCGCGATCGGCTTCGCGACCTGCGAGATTCTCTATCGCGAAGGCGCGGAACTCGTGCTGGTCGACGTCGACGAGGCGGGTTTGGCGGCACGAATGCAGCAGCTCGCTGCAATGCGCGACCCCGAGCGACGCCAGACGGTCATCTCCTGCCTCGCCGACGTCTCGGACGAAGCGGCGACCAAGAGCTACGTGAAGACGGCGATGGACAACTTCGGCAAGATCGACGGGTTCTTCAACAACGCCGGGATCGAGGGCAAGCTCGCCCCGACGCACGAATACGAGGTCGACGAGTTCGACAAGGTCCTGCGGGTCAACCTGCGCGGCATGTTCCTCGGCCTGCGCTATGTGATCCCGCACATGGTCGCCGCCGGCAAGGGCGCGGTGGTCAACACCGCCTCGATCGGCTCCGAGCGCGGCCTCGCCGGCGCCTGCGCCTACAACGCCGCCAAGCACGCCGCGGTCGGCCTCACGCGCACCGCGGCGAGCGAGGTCGCGCAGAAGGGCGTGCGGGTGAACTGCGTGATGCCCGGCGTGATCGAGACCCCGCTGCTCGTCGGCATGCTCGAGCAGATGTTCGACAACGTCGAGGCCGGCATGAAGAAGCTCGGCGAAGTGGCCACGCTGAATCGCGTCGGCCAACCGCGCGAAGTCGGCGACGTGGTAAGCTTCCTGCTCAGCGACGAGGCGAGCTACGTCAACGGCGCCAAATGGGAGATTGATGGCGGCGCGCTGGCGACGATTCGGAACGACGTCTAGAGTCGATTTCTGATTGATTGAATCGAAGGGGGATTCCCAAGCGGCGTTGGTTCTGATTCAACCTGCTGGCTGGGGATGGAGGCCAGCGGGGATGGCGAGACCCTATTCGAATGATCTTCGGGAGCGAGCTGCGTCTGCGGTCGCATCGGGGCGGAGTTGCCGGGAGGTGGCATCGCTGTTCGGAGTG
>DATDLP010000083.1:0-3994 GCA_036519255.1 Croceibacterium sp. | reverse complement strand
GCAGCGGCACGTGCGCGTGCGGCCGGCAGGCGAGGGCCGTCTGCTGTTGCAGGCAGTCGGCTCGCTCGGCTTCGGGCTCGACGGCCGCTCGACGCGCGATACCGCGATCGATCCCGCGGAAGGGGCGGAGCTCGAGCTCGGATCCTATCGGCTGGTGTTCGCGCGCGACGGCGAGGGCGGCCCGGTTGTGGTCACGGTACGCAAGGCAGAGGGACCGGTGGGCGAGAAGGCGGACGCTCTGGCCGGGTTCTCGCTCGGCGGGGTGCTGCCGGGCAAGCGTCTGCTCGCCTGGGCGGGGCTCGCCGCGATCCTCGTGGCATTTCTCGCCGTCCCGATCTGGTCGCATCTGGCCAGGGAGCCCGCCAAGCCCGACTACGACCGCCCGGGCGTGGTGGCGATGGACGCGAGCTGGCGCACCGGCGCGCTGAGCTCGGCCCACCACGGGCTCGAGGACCAGTGCGAGGCGTGCCACACCGAGCCGTTCGTCGCGGTGCGCGATACGACCTGCCTCGCATGCCACGGCGGGGTCTCCGACCATGCGCAGCCGCCGCGCCAGGCGATCGCGCGCGGACCGCCTGCCGGGTTCGACAAGGTGCAGTGGGACGTCGCGCACGCCTTCAACAAGCCGGGTCCGGGCGCGTGCACCGACTGCCACACCGAGCACGAGGGCGCGGGGCGGATGGAGCCGACGCGCGAACGCTTCTGCGCCGATTGCCACGGCTCGCTCGACGCGCGGCTGGCCGACACCGCGCTCGGCAACGCGAGCGACTTCGGCAAGGCGCATCCGCAATTCCAGGCCGTGCTGACCACCGAGCGCGGGCAGCGGGAGCCGGTGCGGGTCTCGCTCGCCGCGCGGCCGCAGCAGTGGAACGGGCTGCGCTTTCCGCACGATATGCACCTGAGCCGGAGCAATGGGGTGGCGCAGATGGCGCGGCGGCTCGGCGCGAAGGCGGGTTTCGGCGAGCCGCTCGAGTGCGCCGACTGCCACCGCCCGACCGCCGACGGCGTGCGCTTCCTGCCGGTCGACATGGAGCAGGACTGCGAAGCCTGCCACAGCTTGGTCTACGACAAGGTCGGCCCGACCTATCGCACGCTGCGCCACGGCAACGTCGCGCAGATGCGCGCCGATCTGCTCGCGCTCGACGCGCGCGCGCCGCGCGCGGCCGGGCGGCGGCGACCTGGCGAGTACGGCAGGCTCTATCGCGCGAACTTCGGCGGGCCGGGCACGGCGATGCTCTCGCGGGCGATGACCGAGAAAGGGTTGTGCGGCGAGTGCCACACGCCGGCCGGTGGGCGCGGCTCGCTCGAGGTCATGCCGGTGACCCAGCCGGCGCGTTACATGATCCACGGCTGGTTCGACCACGAGGACCACAAGGAGGAACAGTGCACGAGCTGCCACGCCGCGGGCACGTCGGCCAGCTCGGCCGATCTGCTGCTGCCCGGAATCGCGCAGTGCCGCGATTGCCACCAGGGCGAAAGCGCGCGCACGGCAGAGGTGCCAAGTTCCTGCGCAATGTGTCATAGCTACCACCCGCGCACGGGAGCAGCCGCGGCACCGCCGCGGATCGCGCTGAGAGAGGACTAGGCCGGTTGGGGGCCCGAGCAACGGGGGGTGGGGCGATGCTGATCGCGCAGATGACCGACATCCACATCGGGTTCGCGCCCAACGAGGGCATCGAGGAGCTCAACTACAGCCGCTTCGAGGCGACCCTCGAGCGGCTCGCCGAGGGCCCGAACCGGCCCGACATGCTCGTGCTCAGCGGCGACATTACCGACAATGGCGATCACGAAAGCTTCGCCAAGACGGTCGCGCTGCTCGCCGATTGCCCGTGTCCGGTCTGGCCGATGGTCGGCAACCACGACACGCGCGAAGGCCTGCTGCGAGCCTTTCCGCAAGTCCGCACGGACGACGGCTTCGTGCACTACGTGCTCGAAGGCGAGGGCCTCAGGATCGTCCTGCTCGACACGCTCGAGCCGGGGCGCCACGGCGGCGCTTTCTGCGAGGCGCGGCAGGCCTGGCTGACCGCGCGGCTCGACGAGGCGCCCGACACGCCGACGCTGGTGTTCATGCACCACCCGCCGGTCGTCAGCGGGATCGAGTGGATGGACCCGGACCCCGACGAGAATTGGATCGGCCGCTTCGGCCAAGCGGTCGAAGGCCGCGAACAGATACTGGCGATCCACTGCGGCCACCTGCACCGGGCTTTGGCGACGCGCTTTCGCGGCATCCCGCTCAACGTGACCCCCTCGGTCGCACCGCTGGTGGCGATGGACCTTCGTCCGATCGACCCGGACCACCCCGACGACCGCGATCTCATTACTACGGAGCCGCCGACTTATGCGTTTCACCGGTGGGACGGCATGGCGCTCGTGACGCACTACGAGCAGATCAGCGACTGGCATGTGCTCGCCCGCTATACCGAGCGGCTGCGGCCGATGATCAACGGGATGTTCGACGAGCGGGAGTAATCCTCTGCGACGCCAGCTCGGCAGGATTCGGTTCTAGCGAACGCTCGCCACCACCGGCCCCTGTCCAGGCACCCACGATGCCATGTCGACCTCGTCGCTTACCTTGTACGGCACGCCGCCGCGGGTCAGGAACAGGCGCTCCATCTCGGAGCGGGTGAAGGGGCGCGAGCCGAGCCGGCCGAACACGGCGATCTGCCCGCCGGTCTCGTCGACCGCCCGGTCGCGGTCCAAGCCCTTCGACATCGCCACGGCGGGCGAGGGGGTGCGCGCCCAGGCGATCAGTTCGGGCATCGGGGCGGGGCTGAACCCGTAGAAGTTGGGCTGGCTGTCGGGGCTGGTCAGCTGGAGCACCTTCATCCCGTTCACGCCGTCGGCGACGTAGGCGAACAACGAGGCGTTGGTCGAGGCGACGACCACGTCCTCGACGTCGGTCATCGTCCCACCGAAGGTTTCCTGGCGATAGATCCGCGGCGCGCTGGGGTTGGTCACGTTGAGGATCACGAGGCCATCGCGCTTGGCGGCGACGTAAGCGTACGTGCGGGCGACATAGAGCCGCCGCGCGTCGGCCAGCGGCACCGTGCCCGAGGGAACCGCGACCGGGTTGCGCAAGTCGGTCACGTCGAACAGCTTCACGCCCTCGGCGTCGGTCACCCACAGGTAGCGGAACTGGATCGCGCTCGCGCGGGCGTCGGTCAGCGCGCGCACGGCGGCGAGCTTCGGGTGCAGCGGATCGGCGAGGTCGACCACGACCAGTCCCTTGGCGGCAGTCACGTAGGCCACCTCGCCCGCCAGCACGATGTGCCGCGCGCCGTCGAGCACGCCGCCCTCGTTCCAGGTCACCGTGCGGCGCAGCTTGTTGTTGCGCAGCTCGCCGTCGGCCAGCGTGTCGATGTCGACCAGGATCAGCCCTTCCTCGGCGTCGGTCACCGCGGCGTAGCTGTAGATCGGCAGGAACGCCTGCTCCTGGTTCGCCGCGCGCAGCTCGGCGGTCGAGCGCGTCGGCGCGATCGGCTGGTTGGTCGGCAGCGCCATGCAGGTGGCGTTCCGGGTATCGACGCGGGTGTCGTGGCCGAGCGGCGAGAACGGCCCGCTGACGATGCGCTCGGACACGCCCTTGTTGGCGATCGAGGCGACGTCGTAGACGTGGAACCCGCCTTTGCCCTCGGCGACGTACATGTACTCGCCGCGCAGCTGCAGGCAGCCGACGCGGTCGCCGGTCGCCTCGTGGACATTGGCAAACTGTTCGAACGCGCGCGTCTCGCCCGACAGGTCGCCGTCGAACGTCTGCCCGCGAGTCCAGTCCTTGAGCTCGCGGCCCTGGTCCTCGACGAACTGGCGGTAGAAGTCGGGGTAGGCGTAGCGGTGCTGGTAACTGCCGAGCACCGCCTGCGGCTCGTCCCATTCGGTCACCCGCACCGCCTCGAACCCGCCTTCGAGCCCGGTCCAGGCGTTGAGCCCGACGAAGTTGACGTAGTTCGTGCCGAGCAGGAGCAGCTGCGCCATCACGGCGTTGTTGTCGTCCTTG
>DATDLP010000082.1:0-6134 GCA_036519255.1 Croceibacterium sp. | reverse complement strand
CTTCGTGGGGCCGCTGGTCTCGGGCGCCATCCGGCAGCAGGGGCAGAAGCTGCTCGCACCCCCGACGGGGGGCTAGGCTTTCAGATATCGCGGTGGCTTTCGAGGTATTCCTCGGGAATGCGTAGCGCCGCGGTCGCCTCGCGCGTTTCCCGCAGGAACAGCAGCAGCGCGACCATCAACAGGCCGACCGCGAGCAGGAAGAACAGCGCTGCCGCCTGCTGCAGGTCGACCTTGAGGAATTCCTCGACGAAGAGCAGCGCCACGGTGAGGCCGATGGTGAGGCCGCTGACCACGAGAAACAGGATGGCCCGGCTGATCAGGGCGATGCGCCGGTCGACCAGGCGGATCTCGCGCACGATCGCGTCGTGCTCGGCGCCGGTGGTGGTCGGATGGCGCTCGACCAGGTGGCGCGAGCGGTCGACGATCCGCCCGAGCCGGGTCGAGAGGATGTTCATGATGTTGCCGATCGCCACCAGCACGAACACCGGCGCCAGCGCCAGCTGGATGGTCTGCCCGATGACCCCGATTCCGCTTTCCATCACCGTCCCTTCGCGCCCGCCTACTGGTTGACCGCCCCGCCCAGCTTGCCGACCTTCTGCGCGCCCGCCATCGTCGTGACCAGCACTTCGTCGCCGTCGACCACGATGGCGATGTCCTCGAGCCCGATCACCGAGATGCGCGGGCCGTCGGTCTCGGCCAGCACGTTGCGGCAGTCGACCAGCTCGACCTCGCCGCGCGTGCGGTTGCCCGCCGCGTCGCCCGGGCGCGCGTCGCGCAGCGCGTGCCAGTTGCCGATGTCGGACCAGCCCATCATGACCGGCACCACCGCGGCGCGCGCGGTGTTCTCCATCACCGCATAGTCGACCGATTCGGGCTCGATCGCGGCGAAGGCCCCGGCATCGGGATGGAACGCGGCGCCGTCCTCGTGCCCGCGTGCAACCGCCTCGCGCACGGCTTTGGCCAGCTGCGGGCGATGCCGCGCAAGCTCCTCGAGGAAAGTCCGGACCTTGAACACGAAGATGCCGCCGTTCCAGCTGTAGTTGCCGTCGGCGAGGAATTGCTCGGCGGTAGCGAGATCGGGCTTCTCGACGAAGCGCTCCACCTCGAACCCTCCGCCGAGCGGCGCGCCGCGGCGGATGTAGCCGAACCCGGTCTCGGGCGCCGTCGGGGTAATGCCGAACGAGACCAGCCAGTCGTCCTCGGCCAGCCGCGCCGCAGCGGCGGCAGCGTCCTGGAACGCGGGCACATCGGCGATGTGGTGGTCGCTCGGGCAGACCAGCATGACCGCGTCCTCGGGCAGGCGATGCGCGGCCAGCGCGATCGCCGCGGCGGTGTTGCGCGCCATCGGCTCGACGATCGTCCGCGTGCCGGGGAACCGCGCCGCCTGGTTCTCGACATGCGTGCGGTGACCGACGCCGGTCACCACCATCGGCGGCGCGAACCGTGTCGGGTCGGCGCAGCGCGCCAGCGTGGCTTCGAACAGCGTCTCCTCGCCCACCAGCGGCAGGAACGGCTTGGGAGCGTGCACGCGGCTGCGCGGCCACAGCCTGGTGCCGCTGCCTCCGCACAGCACCACCGGGTAAATCACCGTCATCGGTCAACAAATCCTTCGGGAAGGGGTCGCGTGGGACAATGTAATCAGAACCACCGCTGGCGCCAACGGTATGTACCGGTCACGGGTTCCCCGGCCGCATTCAGCCGCGGCCGGAACACGAACCGCTCGGTGGCGAGGCGGCAGGTGATCGCGTCGGCCTCGGGGTCGGGGCTCGGGTCTGTCACACGGCACGCGCCGACCCGCCCGTCGGTGCCGACTTCAAGCTCGATCACGACGTCGTGCCCGCGGCGGACCCGCCGCCCGCCCGGCGGGGTCGGATAATCTCGCGCGTCGTCGATGCGGCCTGCGATCAGCTCGAGCGGGCGCGCCGCGTTGCCCTGGCCGCTGCCGGCACTACCGCTGCCGCTGCCCGCGCCGAGGTCCCCCGCGCCGGTGCCTGCCCCCTGCTCTCCGCCGCCGGCCAGGTTCTCGGAACCGGTCGAAGCCGCGCGGGGAACCGGGCTCGGCCGCGCGAGCGGCGCCTTGGGCGCGGACACCTCGCGGGCGGCGGCCTCGGGCGCTTCCTCGCCCGCGGGGCCGGTATCGGATTCAGGCGGCGCTGGAGGTTCGGGCGGCGCGGTGATCGTCACCGTGGCCAGCGTGGTGGCGCGCTCGACCACGCGCGCGGTGAAATCGGGGGCGAACACGCGCACCAAGCCGGCGAGTGCCGCGAGGTGCAGCAGCCCGACCGCGAGCAGCGTGCCCCAGCGCGGCCGCCGCGAAGATGCGTAGCGCGAGTCCATCGGAACGATAACGTGTCCGCTGTGCGTGGGTTCGGCAAATCTAACAGCATTCGTCAGATTCGTGACGGGCCATGTCGCACCTCTAGCCCGCACATTGGCCTACCGTCCGGGCGGGCGGTTTGGCTTTGCCGCAGCGCGGCCTATAGGTGCGGAAGGGAGTGTCATGCAGAGGGACCACGGGGGGCATGACGTGAAGCTGCTGTACATCGAGGACAATGCCGACGCCGCCGCGGACCTGACCGCGCTGCTCGCGCGGCAGGGCAGCCAGGTGGTGTGGGAGATGCGCGGCGCCGACGGGCTGCGCCGCGCGGCGCTCGAACCGTTCGACGCGATCATCCTCGACCGCATGCTGCCCGACATGGACGGGCTGCAGATCGTCTCGCGGCTGCGCGAAAGCGGGGTCGATGCGCCGGTGCTGATGCTCTCGGCGCTCGGCCGCAGCAGCAACCGCGTCGAAGGGCTCGAAGCGGGCGTCGACGACTACCTCGGCAAGCCTTACGAGCCCGACGAGCTGCTCGCGAGGCTGCGCGCTCTGGTGCGCCGCGCCGAGGGCCGCACGCACAGCGCGATCGTGATCTACGGCCAGTTCGAATGCCACGTGAAGGCCCGCACCGCGTTCCGCGGCAACGTGCACATCCCGCTCTCGCCCAAGGAGTTCGAACTGTTCCGCTACTTCATGGAGAACGCCGGCGAGGTGGTGACGCGCGACATGCTGCTGCGCGACGTGTGGAAGATGAACTTCGATCCCCAGACCAACGTGGTCGACGTCAACATCGGTCGGCTGAGGCGCAAGCTCGAGCAGGGGTTTGCCTCGCCCGCGCTCGAAACGATCTGGGGCACCGGCTACCGCCTGACGACGGGTGACTAGCGCAAGCACCAGCGTCGGGCCGCCGCCCCGCTCGATCTTCGCCCGGCTGGTGCGCGGATCGATCCTGTTCGCGCTGGTCTCGCTGGCCCTGCTGTTCGCGATCACTCTGGCGGAGAGCTGGAATGCCAGCGAACGCTCGCTCGCGGCGGCGGTCGATACGGACATGGCCGGCCTCGTCGACATCTACGCCAGCGGCGGCGAGGCCGAGCTGCGCCGCCGCCTCGCCGACCGGACCGCGCTGGTCAGCATCGAGGGCCGCCGCGCACACTACCTGTTGCGACGACCCGGCGGCGAAGTGCTGGCGGGCAACGTCGCACGCTGGCCCGCGCTCTCGCCGGCCGAATCCGAGCGCGGCTATCTCACGCTCGCGAGCGGCGAGCGGGTCTATGCCCGCGCAACGCGGCTGTCGCCCGAGCTCGATCTGCTGGTCGCCCGTTCCTATCAGCGCGACTCCGCGGCGATGCTCCGCCTCGCCGGGCTGTTCTTGCTTTCGGCCGGGGCCATCGTGCTCGCGCTGTGGCTGATCGGGCGTCGCGCTGCGGGAATCCTGCGCCGCCGCGTCGCGGCGATCAACGACGCCTTCCGCGCGGCCGAGCGCGGCGAGCAAGGTCCCTTGCTCGGCGAGCAGCCGTCGGACGAGATCGGCGAGCTCGCCGGCAACAGCAGCCGGGCGATCGCTCGCGTCGCCACGCTTGCGCGGACCCACCGGCACATGTCGGACCACATAGCGCATGAAATCCGCACGCCGCTGACGCATCTCGACAACCGCCTGATCGCGACGCTGCGCGGACTGCCGCCGGGTGCCGACTATGCCGGGCTCGAAAAATGCCGTGAGGACCTCAAGGGCGTGGTCTCGATGCTCGACTCGCTGCTCGACATCGCCGCGAGCGAGAGCCGCGTCGGCGACCGCTCGGGTCTCGGCGAAGTCGACCTGTCGGCGCTCGCCGGCGACCTCGTCGATCTGTTCTCGGGCAGCGCCGAAGATGCCGGCGTCACGCTGCGAAGCTTCGTCGAGCCCGGCGTTACGATCCTGGGCGAGCGCATGCAGCTCGGCAGGCTGGTCTCCAACTTGCTCGACAACGCGCTCAAATACGTGCCGCGTGGTGGCACGGTGACGCTCAAGCTCGCGGCCGGGCCCGTGCTCGAGGTGAGCGACGACGGCCCCGGAATCGAACCCGCGCTTCGCCCGCATGTGTTCGAGCGCTTCCGGACCGGCGGACCGGTCAAGGGCCGCAGCAGCCACGGCCTCGGGTTGGCCTTGGCGCGCGCCATCGCGCTGCGCCACGATCTTGTTATTTCCCTTGTCGATTCAACGGCCGGGGCGCATTTTGTGATCAGGCCGCAAGGCCTGGGAGAGGGCGGAGCGGTATCGTGACCCGCAAGTCGAGCAGCATCATGGCGCTAGCCCTCCTCGCGTGCGCGCAAGCGCCGGCCAGCGAGGTCGCCACCACGCCCCCGTCAGCCGGCGATCCGCTGGCCGACGCGGCAGCACTGCTCGCCGCCGGCGAAGCGGCCGATGGTTCGACCGAGCGTGCGCCGCTGGTCGCACGCCTCGACGCGCTGCGGGTGGCCGCTGCAGAAGGCGAAACCGACGATCCGCTGGCTGCATGGCGCGCCGAAGCCGCAGCCGCCGATAGCGCTGCCCCGGTCTATCGTGGCCGCACGCTCGGCCCGGCCTATCGCCGCGCGCGGATCGCGCCCGGCGCACGGATGCAGATCGAGCAGATCTTTTACGCCGGCGAACGCGCCGAGATCGCCGCGCACTCGCAAGGGGGCCAGCCGATCGCGCTCGAGATCCGCAATCCTCGGACCGGGAAGGTCTGCATCGCCGAGCTCTCGCCCAAGGCAAGCTGCAACTGGCTGCCGCTGTTCACCGAGCGGTTCTCGATCGAGCTGGTCAACCAGAGCCGCGACCAGGCGAGCGTCTACATCGTCTTCCGCTGAGCGGGCATGCGAAAAGGCCGGAGCGGTCGCCCGCCCCGGCCTTTCCCCGCTGACGATGCCGGTCCGGTCAGGGCTTGCCGAACGCCCCCACCCCGCTGACGATCAGCGTGCCGTCGCTGATCGTGAAGCCCGCTCCGACGTGGCTCGCGCCATTGCCGAACAGCGCGCCTTGGACATTGCCGAAGCACGAGGTGGTGCAGCTCGCGGCGGTGGTGCCGGTCACGACCGGATTTCCGGCAAAGCCGTTGCTTGCCGTGATGTTGTACCCGCCGCTGTTCGGGTTGGCGCTGCCGCCGGTGGTCTTCATGGCCCAGCCGCGGTCGCCGATCGCGACCGCGAAGTCGAAGCCGACCTTGCGGCTTGCGAAGTCCACGGCCAACGATCCGCTGAACGTGCCCGGATCGAGGTTGCCGGCGCGGTCGGTCGGCTTGGTCTGGCCGATCAGCTCGTAGTTGACGGTGCCGCTTGCCGGCAGATTGGTCGCCAGCGGGCCCGACACCAGATGCCGCCCGGTCTTCGCCAGGTTGGGCGCATTGCTTGCGAAGTTGTTGGTATCGAGCCAGCGCGACCAGCCGATCCCGTCCGCCACGCTGCCGCTCTCGGCCGCCGGGCCGGGCTGGCCCACCGTGTTGAGCGAGCCGTTGTCGCGGGTCCACGAGGTGATCGTGCCGGTCGAATCGTAGGTCACGTTCGAATGGTACTGGGTGTCGAACGTGGCGTAAGTCAGATGCAGCAGGTAGTCGTCGTTGTAGGTGCCGGTGGCGATCTGCGGCGTCGGCGCGGGGCCTGCTCCGAAGATCGCCGCACCGCCAATGAAGGTCGGCGCGCCGCTGACGAACTGCGACGGATGGGGCCGGACGGCCTGGTACGTGATGCCCAAAGTGTTGGTGCCGCCTGCCGCGAAGGCGCCGTTGACCGTCAGCACGCAGCTGCTGCTGCCCGCGCAGCCGTTCGTCGTCGCGTTGTCGGTTGCGGGGACGTTGAA
>DATDLP010000081.1:0-5579 GCA_036519255.1 Croceibacterium sp. | reverse complement strand
GGACGGCTCGTCCAACTCGGGCGAAACGTCCAGCTCTGCTGAAATTGGCAGCATCTCAGCAACACGAGCACACGGATTCATCGCCGCCACGAGCTGCACGCGGGCAGGATAGGTCACATGGGCATTGGCGCGAGCGACGTCGACCTTGCCGGTTTCGAGCGGCTGCCGCAACGAATCGAGCACCGGCCGCTGAAACTCGGGCAGCTCGTCGAGGAACAGCACGCCAAGGTGTGCGAGGCTGACCTCGCCCGGCCGCACGCGCAGCCCGCCGCCGGTCAGCGCGGCCATCGAGGCGGAGTGATGCGGCGCGCGGAACGGCCGCGTGCGGCTGAGCCGCCCGCCTTCGAGCGTGCCGGCGACCGAGGCGACCATGCTCACCTCGAGCGCCTCGGCGGGGGCCAGCGGCGGAAGAATTCCGGGCAGACACGAGGCGAGCAGGCTCTTGCCCGCGCCTGGCGGACCGATCATCAAGAGGTTGTGCGCCCCGGCCGCGGCGATCTCGAGAGCGCGCTTGACGGTTTCCTGCCCTTTGACCTGCCGCAGGTCCGGACCGAGCACCGGCTCCTCGACCTCGCCCGCCTGCGGTTCTGGAAGGCGCTGCACGCCCTTGAGGTGGTTGAGCAGGCTGATCAGGTTGGGCGCCGCGGTAACCGGAATTCCGTGCGCCCAGCGCGCCTCGGCCCCCTGCCCGGCCGGGCAGATCAGGCCCATCTCGCGCTCGCTCGCATGCAGCGCGGCAAGCAGCACGCCCGGAGACGGCGCGATCCGCCCGTCGAGCGCGAGCTCGCCAACCGCGATCCAGTCGGTCAGCTGCTCCGCGTCGGTCACGCCCATCGCCGCGAGCAGCGCGAGCGCGATCGGCAGATCGTAGTGGCTGCCTTCCTTGGGCAGATCGGCCGGGGAGAGATTGACCGTGATGATCTTGGGCGGCAGCGACAGGCCCATCGCGGCGAGCGCGGCGTGGACCCGCTGGCGGCTTTCGGCGACCGCCTTGTCGGGCAGGCCGACGACGTGAAACTTCGGCAGGCCGGGCGCGATCTGGCACTGCACCTCGACCGCGCGCGCGTCGAGACCGAGATAGGCCACCGTCGATACAAGCGCGACCATGGCTGGTCCCCCCCCGATTTCCGGATCGGGTGATAGTGGTGCGAGGCGGCATGTCGAGCGGAGATACATCCACCTTCGGGCGCATGCCGAAGCAGGCAGGATCGGCTAGCAGTCTCGTGCACCGCGGGGTTGGAGCAACGCCATCTTACCTGCCCCGCACAAATCCATTGCACGCTGGCGATCGCGAATCCGGCGCCAGCCGACCGCGCCATCGACTGTCTACAGATCGAAGCCCGCGGGCGCCGAACCTCCCACCTCGGAGGGCGGCTCGCGGCGCGTGGTGGCCGCCCGGTCAACGCTCGCGTCAATCGACTCGATCCCCTTGGGCGCAGACGCGCTGGAAACCGCAGCCTCGGAATTGCCGAGGACTTGGCGTAACGTCGCTGCCGCATTTGCCGCATCGACCTCTCCGTTCGCGACCGGATAGTCCGCAAGCGAGATTAGATGCCCGCTTTCCTTGTGAATTACGATATGCGCCCCGGAAATGACCCGTTCGCCATAGTTGTAGCTGGCAGATTGTCCGTTGTAGTAATATTGCCGCGTCTGCTGATTGAATGATTTCCCCTTGACTTCTATCCGCTCCCCTTTTTCGAGGGTAAATTCTCCTGTGGACACAAATATCCTCGATCCGGGTCGGCTCTCCATAAAACGGTGAATAACTATAGAATTACCCTGATTTGAGACAGCAAGGCCTACCATAAAGTTGCTATTGCTCTTCCAAGCCTGAATTTGCGCGAATTGCCATCCCTGCACGATGCGACCGAACCGCGATTTCAGTTCTTCGACAGTAAGAGACCCTTCAGGTGGAGCAGACGACCGGTTGGCCAGCTTGTATAGCCCCCAAACGATAAGGCCAACGATCGCTAATAGGACCAAGTTTTCCATCACACCAAATCCTTGTAATAGACTCGCTCCACCATCATCGGAGCCTTGCCCGACCATAAGACCAGGGAGAGACCGCCCTGCGCGTTGCCATCGCCGCCCACCTTGTGCGCGAAGGTGATGCCGATCTCGTCTGGGTTCATGAGCCTTTGAGTCCGGAACTCGCGCCTGAGCCCCGTCTCGCCGGCCATGCTTTGCGAACTCGATACTTCCTGCTTGTTGGTGATTTCGAGCGTCGTTTCGCCGATGCGCTTTGAGAGATATTCGAGCGTAGAAATGTCGTTGACCGAGAACGCCTGCACCACACCTGCGTTGCCGAGGAAGGTCTCCCAGCTCTTGCGATAGTCGCGCTGCAGCTGGGTGATGTCCTGCAGCACAGCCCACAGCTTGACTCCAAAGCCCCGCATATAGGCGACCGCACTCTCGAGCGAGCGCATGTGACCAAGTGCAGAGAACTCCTCGAGCACAAACAAGACCGGCAGCGCCGGACGCATCGGCTCCCGCTCCAACTCCGCGAGCGCCAGATTGATGACCAGGCGCAGCCAGCGCGAATGCGTCCCCATCCGGGAGGCCGGAAGACACAGATAGATCGTCGTGTCCTTTCGCTTCAGGTCGGCCAGCCTGAAGTTCGAGGATGCCAGCTTTTCGGCCAGGTGCGGACTCTCGAGGAAGGCAAGTTGCGTTCGCGTGGTCGAGAGGATCGAGGCGCGCTCGCGAGCGCTCGTACCCGCCATCATCTGTCCCTGATTCTGAATGACGCTTTCGACCTGCGGCAAAGCCGGAAAGCGGAACACCGCCATATGGTCGAATAGCGAAGGGGCCGCGTCGCCGGGGTTCGAATCTTCGCGCACCGCCGCTGCGACGTTGGCGATCAGGTGCGGCAGGTGCGTGATCGAGGCAGGTCCCCCGCGCTCCTCATCGCTCGCCAGGACCAACCACAGGATGAGAGCGCGCACGAGCGCACGGGCGCTGTCGGTCCAGTGCTGCTCCCTTTCAGCCGGAATGATAAGCGCGTCCGCGATCATGTCGGCATCGTCGATCAGGTTTCTGGGATCGCCGTCGAGAAGGGCATCGAGCGGGTTGAACGACGATCGCATCTCGTCGGGCACATCGGCCACGCCCCAGGGATCGAGAACGTGGATCGTCTGTCCGAAGCGGTCTGCGCGCTCCTGCGCCGTCGCGGTCGCCAGCTCGCCTTTCGGATCTAGGATGAGCGTCGAGCCCTCGTAGAGCCGCAGGTTCGGGATCAGCGAGCAAACCGATTTACCGCCGCCCGAGCCCGCCAGCGTGACGACGTGCCGCCCGTCTGCGATGCCGACCATCTTCTGGTCAAGTCGGCCGAGAAAGATCTTCCCGCGCCCGTGATCGAGCGAGGTCGCACGGAGCAACTGGTCCTTGGTGAAGAAGGCCGCGGAGGCGGGCTTGGCGTAATATGGACTGTTCTTGTCACCACCGGTGAAGGGGATCGATTCCGGGCCGTTGCCGCGCGGCGGAGAATAGGTGGAGCCGAACAGGCCGTGCCGCAGGCAGAGCTGGCTGCGGACAGGCGACGAGCCATCCGAGGACACCACGCTGGAACCGTCTTCCGTGATCGACATGCGGCATGCTCCTGGGCAGGAGAACGAAAGCAGCGCAACACTGGCGTTGGAAGGAACCGCTGCCGCCTGCAGGCAGATGCAACGGAATTCGTGCGTCCTCAATGGACGCCACTATCGGCAAATCCCCCCTTTGGCCGGCATTCCTAAGGTGCACTTTGACACGGGTCGGATTGCAAGGCCAGTTCTCTATGGGACGCAACGCCGCGGACGAGTTTTTCGGCTATCGTCCGCGAACGAAATGCGGAAAGACAGCCAAGAGTGATCGGGTAGAGAACGTCGAGACCTCGATCGAGCCCGCTTCGGGCGCAAGCAGGAGGACGCAGCGCGATGTCTCCCCTCGAAAGATTGAAGCGCGAGCGAGAAGGCGTGCCGACGCACGACTTCAATCAGGCGGTTGATCGGCGCGAGGCCGGGCAGGGTGGCCCGCTCCACGTGAAAGGGGCCGCGCCCGCTCTCACGCCGGAGGGCCGCAGCTACGGCACGACGCCGGCCGCGCCCGACAAGGCGAAGCGTGAAATGGTGGAGCGCGCGGCTGAGCAGGCGAAGGCGGAACGCACCAACTTCAGCGCGAACGACTTGCATTCGCGTCGCGCCGGTGATGTGCCGCACAAGCCGCTTACCGAATTGAAGGCCGAGCGCGAGAGTTCGGGTGGCCCTGAGAGCACGAAGAGCGCAGCGGAGGCATTCGCGAAGGCGAACTACGACCGGCAGTCGGACAATTCGCTTCGCCGCGACGACTTTTATCGTTGAAGGTTTGGCAAGGAGGCGGACATGAGCGGAGGCAAGCGTTCATATGAGTACGGTATCGACAAACAGGGCGAGCCGCTCGATCCTCTGACCGCGACCCTCGCGCAACTGACCGAGGCCATTGAGGGCTACAAGAGCCCCTATTGGGACGGCCGCGACGACCATAAGGAGACCTTAGCACGCTTCGAAGCGGCGCGGCGCGATGTCTTGGCGAAGATAGAAGTCCAGGACGGCAACCCTGCGACAGAGCCTTGGTCGAAAGCGGAAGGCGCGCCAACCGTTGCCGATTTGAAGACCGCGCGGTCGGGATGCGTCGAAGACACCAAAGCGGCTGCCGAGGCGTTCAAGGCGAACCGAGCGGCTCACTCGGAAAAGCCTTCCCGCCCGCGCGACGACGATCTTACCCGCTAGCAGGCGATCTTTCCGCCTCCACCGGAATTGCCGACGCCGTGTAGTGATCTCCACGACCTTTGTCGACCGCCTTCGACAAGTTGGCGATGTCGAAGCACGACATGGGCTGCGCAAGTCTAGCCGAGACATCTCAACTGCAGTGTTATGCTGAATCGGCTGCTAACCATATCCCTTCACCGCGGATCAGGCACGGTCCCGGAGAGTCGTCGGCATGCGCCGACTCCTCAAGCTTTCCGCCCTTGCCCTGGCTGCGCTGACCGCGCCGCTCGCCGCCAAGGCTCCCTACTATTACTACAGCTACAACACCTATTACCCGACCCCTCCGGCCCGCACGGCAGCGACGCCCTATCTTTCGCGCGTGGCGCAGGCCGAGCGCGCGGCCATCGCCGCCTACGGCCCGTTCCGCGTGCTCGACGATCGCACGGCGGCGCTGATCGGGGTCACCGACGGCCGCACGCCCGCGGCGTTCGAGCGCATGCTGCGCGACTTCCCGCGCATCGCCACGCTCCGGTTCGTCGAGTGCCCGGGCACCCGCGACGACCGCGCCAATCTCGCGCTCGGACGGATGATTCGCGCCGCCGGGATCGCCGCCGTGGTGCCCGCGAACGGTTCGGTTCGTTCGGGCGCGGTCGAGCTGGCACTTGCCGGCACCACGCTGACGATCGACGACCACTCCCAGTTCGCGGTGCACGCGTGGCTCGACGAAGACGGCTATGGCGCGAACGACTACGCCGCCGATGCGCCCGAGCACCGCAAGTACCTCTCCTACTACCGCGACATGGGCATGGCGGCCGATCAGGCCGTGTCGTTCTATGCGATGACCAATGCCACGCC
>DATDLP010000080.1:0-5798 GCA_036519255.1 Croceibacterium sp. | reverse complement strand
CAGGGCCGCCGCGTTCGCTTCCCAGCTGAAGCGCGCGGCGCAGGCGGCAACTGCTTCGCGGGCTGGCGGAGCGGCGAGAACATCGCGCACCGCGGAGGCGATCGCATCGGCATCGCGCGCGACGATCCGGCCGGCCTCCGGCCGCGTGACCACCTCGCGCGCGCCGCCGGCGTCCGTGATCACCAGCGGGCAGCCGCATGCGAGCGCCTCGATCCAGGCATTGGCAAGCCCCTCGCTGCTCGACGGCAGCACCATCGCGTCGGCGGCCGACAGCACGACCGGCAGGAGCGTATGGTCGAGCGAGCCGAGCAAATGCACGCGCCCCGCCAGCCCGGCTTCGCGGGTGAGCGCTTCGAGCGCGGCCCGATCCGGGCCGGCGCCCACCAGCACGAGCTGTGCCGAAGGGAGCCGGGCGAGCGCGCGGATCACGAACTGCTGCCCCTTGCGCGGAATCAGCGCGCCGACCGTGGCGAGCAGCGGGCCGGCGGCGGGAATGCCGAACTCGCGCTGCAGCCGGCCGCGGTTCGAACCGCGGTCGGCCAGCCGGAACCGCGTGTGATCGAGCCCGGTGTAATGAACCGTGATCTTGTCGCGCGGCAGCCCGATCGCCGCCATGGCGCCGGCCAGCGCTTCGCTCACCGCGAGCATGCCCGCCGCCTGCGCCGCGGCGCGCTTCATCTTGCGCAACGCGTAGGCCTTGCGCCCCCATAGCGAGATGTCTGCCCCGCGCGCCTTGATCGAGAGCGGCAGCCCGAGCGCCGCGGCGATCCGCGCCGCCGCCGGGCCGTCGGGATAGAAGAACTGCGCGTCGACGAGGTCGAACGGGGCGAGGGCATGGAGCCGCTGCGCCAGCGGCAGCACCGCGCGCACGATCATCCGCGGATTGAACGGCCCGCCCACGGCCGGGATCAGCGTGAAGCGCGGGCGATGCACGGTGACGCCGTGCTCGGCCCCGGTTACCGCGGCGGCCAGCAGCGGCTTGTAGCGGCCGGCGGCGACCGGCGGCGCGCCGATCGGGTTGATCACCGTCACGTCCCAGTCGCCGCGCGCGGCGAGCGCTTCCATCTGCTGCGCGACGAAGGTGCCGAACCGCGGCTGGTGCGGGTTCGGATAGAGCGTGGCGATCGACAGCAGCCGCTTCACAGCTTGCGGACCAGCATCTCCGCCACCGCCAGCCAGGCCGGATTGTCGACCACGATCTGCCGCTGACCCGTGCCGGGCGGCAGCAGCCCGATCATCGTGCCCTTGCGGTCGATCAGCCGGCCGAACGCGAACCGCCCG
This sequence comes from Croceibacterium sp., assembly GCA_036519255.1. Lineage (GTDB taxonomy): Bacteria > Pseudomonadota > Alphaproteobacteria > Sphingomonadales > Sphingomonadaceae > Croceibacterium_A. Next base: position 4,517 of record DATDLP010000080.1, on the reverse strand, counting down.
CCCGAGCGCGGCACCAGCACGTCGCGATTGATCAGGCGCGGCGCGTCCTCGGGCTCCGCCTTGCGCAGCCACAGCTGGTCGCCGGTACGGTATTCGCCTTGCGGCGCGTCGACCGCGAGGCACAGCAGCGGCGCGTCCCCGCCGAGCTCTACCGGCAGGATCGCGTCGCGCGGGGCGGAGAGGGCTTCGGCGCCGCCCTCGGTGAGGCGGGCGACGACTTGCGGCTGTTCCGTGGCCTCGCCCTTGACCAGCAGCTCGGGATCGACCCCTAGCGCCGCGGCGATGCGGTTCATCCACACCAGCGAGAGATTGCGCATGCCGGTCTCGAGCCGGCCGATCGTCTGCGCGGTGGTCGGCGGGTCGCACGCCGCGGCGACTTCGGCCAGCGTCATGCGCTTCTGCTTGCGGATGTCTCGGATGCGATTGATCACGGGCCGGCCTCTCATAACCGATTTGGTTTTTCCATTTTCCTACAACCATACTTTTTTGGCAAGACTCGGTTTCAACCGAAGGGGTGATTCGCATGCAGCGCAAACTCGTCGAACGGGAACTCACGCAGGAAGGTCCGCGCCGGAGGCCGGGAGTGGCGCCGCGGCGCCGCAGCGTCACCGTCAATCTGGCCGAATCGCCGCTCGGCTGGCTCCACGCGCACGGCCATCTCGACGACCGGCTGTTCGCCGCGGGCGAGCGCCTGCGCACGGACTACGAGCGCGCGCAGCTCTCCCAGGGCGTGACGATGCGGTGGGAGCCGGTGCGCATCCGCGGCATCGGCGGCGCGCGCTTGGCGCCGACCGAGCGCCAGATCGCCGCGCGCCAGCGCTTCGACGGCGCGATCGCGGCGGCGGGCAAGGGGCTGGAGGACATTCTCTGGCGCGTGGTCTGCGCCTGCGAGACGTTGCCGGCGGCCGAGAAGGCGCTGGATTGGCCGCTGCGAAGCGGCAAGCTCGTGCTCAGGATCGCGCTCGACCGGGTGGCGGATTTCTACCGGGTGGAATGACGAAACGAGAGGGACGCAGTGCGAACATTGGGACCATTCGGTGAGTGCGCGCCTATCCCTCGACCAGCTCCGCCAACCCGAGCCAGCGCTCCTCGGCGGCATCTTTCTCCGCGCGCAGCGTGTCGAGCAGCGCCGTCATCCGCGCGAACTCGTTGGGGTTTCGGTTGTACAGCCCCGGATCCGCCAGCGCGTGCTCGCCCTTGGCGATTTCGGCCTCGAGCTCCTCGATCCGCGCCGGCAGCAGGTCGTAGTCGCGCTGGTCCTTGTACGAGAGCTTGGGTTTCCCCTCCCGCTTGCGGGAGGGGTCAGGGGTGGGCGAGTCCGGCGCGGGCCCACCCCCGGCCCCACCCGCTCCTGAGCCTGTCGAAGGGGGGAGGGGAGGCTTGCGCTTGTCTGCAACGGCCGCCGGCTTCTTCCGCTTCGCCTCCCAGTCCTCATACCCGCCCGCGACGATATCCACCGTCCCGCTCCCGTCGAGCCCGAGAGTGACCGTCACCGTGCGGTCGAGGAAGTCGCGGTCGTGGCTGACGATCAGCACGGTGCCGTCGTAGTCGGCGATCACCTCCTGCAGCAGGTCGAGCGTCTCGAGGTCGAGGTCGTTGGTCGGCTCGTCGAGCACCAGCAGGTTGGATTTGCGGGCGAATTCGCGCGCCAGCAGCAGGCGGCTGCGCTCGCCGCCCGACAACGCGGCGATCGGCGTGTCGACCATCTCGGGAGCGAACAGGAAGTCCTTGAGGTAGGCCTGCACGTGCTTGCGCACCCCGCGCACGTCGATCCAGTCGCCGCCCTCGGCGAGAATGTCGCGCACCTTCTTGTCGCCCGCCAGCAGGCTGCGCTGCTGGTCGATCATCACGCCTTGCAGCGTCTGCGCCTGCGTGACCGTGCCCTCGTCGGGCGCGAGCTCTCCGGTCAGCAGCTTGAGCAGCGTGGTCTTGCCGGTGCCGTTGGCGCCGACCACGCCGATCCGGTCGCCGCGCTGGATGCGCAGGGTGAAGTTCCTGATGATCGTGCGCTCGCCGAAGCGCTTCGTAACACCTTCGGCCACGATCACCGATTTGGTGCGCACTTCGTCGTCGCTTGCCAGCCCGAGCTTGGCGGTGCCGGCCTTGCCGATCATCGACGCGCGCTGCGCGCGCATCTTGTACAGCGCCTCGAGCCGGCCCTGGTTGCGCTTGCGCCGCGCGGTCACCCCGCGCTCGAGCCAGTGCGCCTCGAGCTTGAGCCGTGCGGCGAGCTTCTCCGCCGCGCGCGCTTCCTCGGCGTAGACCGCTTCCTCCCACGCTTCGTAGCCGCCGAAGCCCACTTCCTTGCGCCGCAGCGCCCCGCGGTCGAGCCACAGCGTCGCCCGCGTCAGGCGCTTGAGGAAGGTGCGGTCGTGGCTGATTGCGACGAACGCGCCCTTGAAGCGGTTGAGCCAGCTTTCGAGCCAGTCGATCGCCGCGAGATCCAGGTGGTTGGTCGGCTCATCGAGCAGCAGGAGGTCGGGCTCCAGCGCCAGCGCCCGCGCGATGCCTGCCCGGCGCTTCTCGCCGCCGCTGGCGGTCGAGGCCGGGCGGCTCATGTCGATGCCGAGCTGCCCGGCGATCGCCTCGACCTCGTAGCGCTGCGGCGCGCCCTCGCCGGAAAGCGCGAAGTCCATCAGCGTGGCATACGCCGCGAGGTCGGGCTCCTGCTCGAGCAGCACGACCCTGGTTCCGGGCTGGATCGAGCGCTTGCCCTTGTCCGCCTCGATCTGGTCCGCAATCAGCCGGAACAGCGTGGTCTTGCCCGCGCCGTTGCGCCCGATCAACGCCAACCGGTCGCGCGGGCCGACGTGCAGGTCGAGCTCGCGGAACAGCCAGCGGCCGCCTTGCTGCAGGCCCAGGGCTTCCCACGAAAGGATCGGTGCTTCCGCCATCGGGCCGGGCGCTTAGGCGGTCGTAACCTGTACCGCAAGGAACCGTGCGGTTCAGCGGCGCGTAATGGCTCCGAACGCAGCCACGGCGCCTGTCCAACGGAGATTCCCCTATGCATCGTCACGCCCTGCCGCTGATCGCGGCCTCGCTTCTCGCCACCCCCGCCGCCGCGGAAGTGCAGGTGGCCGCCACCGGCCCGGTGGTCGAGCTGACCGTCAACGAGAACGTCGAGGCGGAACCCGATCTCGTCACCGTCAGCGCCGGCGTGACCACCCAGGCGCGCACCGCGGTAGAGGCGATGCGCGCGAACGCCACGCAGATGACCGCGGTGATCGAGCGCATCAAGACCCTCGGTGTGCCCGAGCGTGACATCCAGACGACGGGCGTGAGCCTCGGCGCGCAGTACGATTACAACCAGGCGACACAGCGCCAGGTGTTCCGCGGCTACCAGGCTTCGAACCGTGTCTCGGTCAAGCTGCGCGACATCCCGCGCACCGGCGAGGTGCTCGATGCACTCGTCGCCGCGGGGGCGACCGACCTCGGCGGGCCCGACTGGTCGATCGACGACGACTCCGCCGCGCGTGCCCAGGCGCGCCGCCAGGCGCTCGAGACTGCGCATGCCCAAGGGCTCGAATATGCCCGCGCGGCCGGCTACTCCGATATTCGCCTGCTCGAGGTCAGCGAGACGATCGCGTCGCAGCCGCCGATGCCGTACTTGCGCGCGGTTCGCGCAGAGGCAGCGCAAGCGGCCACCCCGGTCCAGCCGGGAATGGTCCAGGCAGGGGTCACCGTGCGGGTGGTCTACGAGATGACGCGATAGCCACACCCGTGCCTGAATGACGCCGCACCGGCACATTCAGACCTTGTTCAATGCCTTGCGCCTAGGCACATCGCTGTCATGCGCAAGCAAATCGCCTTCCTTGCCGCGGCGGCCTTGGTCGCCGGCGGCGTCGCCGCCCCTGCGGCCGCCCAGCGCGGACGCAACGCCGCGCAGGGTGAGCAGGCGATGGCGCGCGAGGAGATGCAGGCCGGGCGCGAGATGTCCTCGCGCGACATCGAGCGGCGCATCGTCCCGCAGATGAGGGACAGCGATTACCTCGGCTTCGAGTACGATCCGGGCGCGAGCGCCTATCGGCTCAAGTTCCTTAAGGACGGTCAAGTGACCTGGGTCGACGTCGACGCGCGCACCGGGCGCGTGCTCCGGGTCTCCCGTTAAACACCCGGTACGGAAACGGCCGCCCCGTTGACGCGTTTCGATCTAGTGCCCACATCATGGGCCGCGTGCCAGCAGGGGACCAAGCGATGCGCATCCTGATCGTCGAGGACGAGCCGACGCTCGGACAGCAGCTCAAATCGACGCTCGAGCAGACCGGCTACGCAGTCGATCTCTCGACCGACGGCGAGGACGGCCACTTCCTCGGCTCGACCGAGCAGTACGATGCCGCGATCCTCGATCTCGGCCTGCCCGAGATCGACGGGCTCACCGTGCTCGGCATGTGGCGCAAGGAAGGCCGCAACTTCCCGGTGCTGGTGCTGACCGCGCGCGATTCGTGGTCGGACAAGGTTGCCGGGCTCGATGCCGGGGCGGACGACTACCTCGCCAAGCCATTCCAGACCGAGGAGCT
>DATDLP010000079.1:0-8384 GCA_036519255.1 Croceibacterium sp. | reverse complement strand
CCGTCGTGCGCAACTACCTCGACGTGCTGCTCGGCTTGCCGTGGGGGAAGAAGTCGCGGCTTAAGAAGGACATCGCAAGGGCGCAGGAGGTGCTCGACGAGGACCACTACGCGCTCGACAAGGTCAAGGACCGCATCGTCGAGTACCTCGCGGTCCAGGCGCGCACCAACAAGCTCAAGGGCCCGATCCTGTGCCTCGTCGGCCCTCCGGGCGTCGGCAAGACCAGCCTCGGCAAGTCGATCGCCCGCGCCACCGGGCGCGAGTTCGTGCGCCAGTCGCTCGGCGGCGTGCGCGACGAGGCCGAGATCCGTGGCCACCGCCGCACCTACATCGGCTCGCTGCCGGGCAAGATCGTCACCAACCTGCGCAAGGCGGGGGCGAGCAATCCGCTGTTCCTGCTCGACGAGATCGACAAGCTCGGCCAGGACTTCCGCGGCGATCCGGCCTCGGCGCTGCTCGAGGTGCTCGACCCCGAGCAGAACCACAAGTTCCAGGACCACTACCTCGAGCTCGACATCGACCTCAGCGACGTGATGTTCGTGTGCACCGCGAACTCGCTCAACCTGCCGCAGCCGCTGCTCGACCGCATGGAGATCATCCGGCTCGAGGGCTATACCGAGGACGAGAAGGTCGAGATCGCCCAACGCCACCTGATCCAGAAGCAGATCGAGGCGCACGGGCTCAAGAAGGGCGAGTTCGAGCTGACCGAGGCGGGCTTGCGCGACCTGATCCGCTACTACACCCGCGAGGCCGGCGTGCGCACGCTCGAGCGCGAGATCGCGCGGCTCGCGCGCAAGAGCCTGCGCCAGATCCTCGAGAAGAAGGTCACCGGCGTCGTGGTGACGCCGGAGAACCTTGGCGAGTTCGCCGGGGTGCGCAAGTTCCGCCACGGCATGTCGGACGAGGATGCGCAGGTCGGCGCGGTCACGGGCCTCGCCTGGACCGAGGTCGGCGGCGAGTTGCTGACGATCGAATGCGTCACCACGCCGGGCAAGGGCGAGATTCGCACCACCGGCAAGCTCGGCGAGGTGATGAACGAGAGCGTCGCTGCGGCGTTCAGCTTCGTCAAGGCACGCGCGCCGGCCTACGGCATCAAGCCGTCGATCTTCCATCGCAAGAACATCCACATCCACTTGCCCGAGGGCGCGGTGCCGAAGGACGGGCCGAGCGCGGGCATCGGCATGGTGACCTCGATCGTCTCGACGCTGACCGGCATTCCGGTACGGCCGGAGGTCGCGATGACCGGCGAGGTGACGCTGCGCGGTCGGGTGCTGCCGATCGGCGGGCTCAAGGAGAAGCTGCTCGCGGCGTTGCGGGGGGGCATCAAGAAGGTGCTGATTCCGGCGGAGAACGAAAAGGATCTCGCCGAGATTCCAGCCAACGCCCGCGAAGGCCTCGAGATCGTTCCCGTGTCGCACGTCGACGAGGTGCTGCGACATGCGCTGATCAGCCAGCCCGCGGCGATCGAATGGACCGAGGCCGACGACCTCGCGAGCCAGCCAAACCCGCCCGCCGCAGCCGCGCCCGCGCCGACGGTTCCGCACTGACGGACGACGGTCGATTCTGCTGCGTTGCAGCGACTCGCCGGCGTTAACTATGCTGCTATTCGGCCCCGCAGGGGCGCCTGCGCATGCCCGCCACGGTTTCGTCCCAATTCGCCGCCGAATCGGCTCGCAACCGCGTTGTTCGGCGGCTTTGGCTTTGACAGCGACAGGAAAACCCGTTCAATTCCCGCCCAGCGCGAGGCGACTCAAAGCAGGCCTCGGGTTAACACAAGTGAGGGGGTGTTTCCGCCAATGAACAAGAACGAACTGATCGGAGCCGTAGCGGAGGCCAGTGGCCTCTCGCGCAGCGATGCGACCAAGGCGGTAGAAGGCGTTTTCGATACGATCACCGGCGTGCTTTCGAAGGGTGACGAAGTGCGTCTGGTCGGGTTCGGGACATTCTCGGTTGCCAAGCGCAAGGCCTCGATGGGCCGCAATCCGCGTACCGGCGCGCCGATGCCGATCAAGGCGTCGAGCCAACCCAAGTTCAAGGCCGGCAAAGGCCTGAAGGATTCGTGCAACTGATGTGAGGAGCGCCGCCGCGACCCCCGAGCGGCGATGATGGAAAAGGGCCGTTCCCGCACTCGCGGGACGGCCCTTTCCTTTGGTCGTGGCTCAGCCGCCCAGCTGGATCAGCGCCATTGGCGCGGTTTCGGTCCGCTTGTTGACCTGCCATTCGAGCACCTGGCCTTCAGGAGCAGCGCGCGGCCCCTCGTCGGTGTTATTGGCGAGGACTTGCCCGTCGGTGACGACGCGAAAGGTGCCGTCCATCTCGGGTAACTGCGGCATGCCCTGCGTGCCTGCGCTCGATGCCGCGCCAAGCGCCGCCAGGCTGGCGAACGACTGGAACGGGTTCGAACCGCTCTGCACGGCAAAGCCAGGCGCATCGATCCGAACCGTGCGCCCCTGACGGAGGTTGGCCAGCACGAACGGGTTGGTCATCGGGAAGCGCTCGAAGGTCGGGAACGCGAAGTCGTGCCCGAGCGTGCTGCTGAGCGCGAACTCGACCTCGAACAGCCCGTCGCCGCGATAGTCGACCCGCTTCCAGCCTTCTTGCCGGCGCAGCCGCTCGGCCAGTTCCTCGGCCGCCTTGGGGTCGGCAGGATCGATCCCGCCGAGGAACTGCCGCATGGCTTCGGCTTCGCGCTCGGCGCTCGCCTGGCGTTCCGCCGCACTCGCTTCCCACACCTCGCGCTGCTCGGCGATTTCCTCCTCGGTGCACTCGCGCTCGTTGAAGTCCTCATCATCCCAGCACGGGGTTTCGACGAACTCGTCGTCGCCGCTTTCGGCCTGGCTCGACATGTCGGCCAGCTTGCTCAGCGCGAGCAAGTGAATCTGCCCCACGTAAGTGAAGGTGAATCGTCCGTCGCGCCGAACGTCGAACGTGGCGTCGAACGTCCCGGGCGAGACGATACAGGCGGAGAGCGCGAGGCTCGCCGCCAGCGCCAACGCTCCTGCGGCGATCGCGCGCCACCGTCCGGTCATGTGCATTGTGACACCCCCCTCAAACAAGAACTCACCCCCGTGTCGCCACCGCATAGAGCGCGATCGCCGCCGCGTTGGATACGTTGAGGCTCTCCATCGCATCGCTGATCGGCAGCCGCGCCAGTGCGTCGCAATGCGCGGCGATGTTGTGGCGCAGGCCTTCGCCTTCAGCGCCGAGCACCAGCGCGACGGGGCCGGCGGGTAGCGCCCCGGCAACAGTCGTCGCGACTTCGCCGGCGAGCCCGATTCGCCAATAGCCGGCCTCGGCGATCTCCTCGAGCGCCCGCGCGAGATTGACCACGCGCACCCAGGGGACGATCTCCAGCGCGCCCGAGGCCGACTTCGCCACCACGCCGCCTTCGGGCGGGGCGTGGCGATCCTGCGTCACGAGTGCCGCAGCGCCGAACGCCGCGGCCGAGCGCAGGATCGCGCCGACATTGTGCGGATCGGTGACCTGGTCGAGCACCACCAGGGGGCGGGCCGGATCGCCATCGAGCACCTCTTCGAGGTGCAGATCGTCGAGCGGCAGGCATTCGAGCACCAGCCCTTGGTGCGGCGCGTCGCGCGCGACCAGCCGGGCGAGGTCGGCGACCTCGGCGAACTCGAGCGGGAAGTCCGGCGGCAGCTCTCCGTCGAGCGAAGCGAGGCCCTCGCGCGTGGCCCACAGCTTGCGATGGCTGCGCGCCGGGTTCTTGAGCGCCGCTTCGACCGCGTGCCGGCCCCACAGCCGCACCGCGCCTTGCGATGCGCGCCCCGAGCCGCGCCCGCCCTGCATTCGTCCTGCGCGTCCGCGCAGGTTCTTCTTCTCGTCCCGTTTGGCCATGCCTCTCCCTGCCAGCGGCCCCATTGACAGGCAAGCGCCGCTTCGCCATTGGGGCCCGCACTCGGCCGGACGGGCCCGTTCAACGGGTCAATTCTGCGGGTTTGCCCGCCTCCGGCGTTTCCGGTGGACAGGTGGCCGAGTGGTTAAAGGCAGCAGACTGTAAATCTGCCCGCGCAAGCGTACGGTGGTTCGAATCCACCCCTGTCCACCAACGCCCTCTCGCTTCTCAGGCCGCAAGGGCCGCCTCGCGGCGGTGCTCCCGGGGATCCCGGCGGTCCCACGCCCGCAGCAGCGCGCCGCTGGCCGACCAGATCAGCGTCGTCGCGATCACGCTGACGAGTCCGTCGACCGCGTAGTGATACGCGCGGGGCACCGAGCCGACCCAGATCGCCACGAAGAAGGCGAAGAACCACCATCCGGCGACCCGCGAGACCCGACGCATGCCGAGCCAGGTCAGGTGCGCCATCGCCACGTGCATCGAGGGCATCGCGGTGATGCCGCTGCCGAGCCCGCGTTCGCCTTCGCGATACCAGTGAAGCAACAGCTCCTGAACATCGAGCGTGGGCACCGGGAAGGTCGCGCTGGCGGCTTCGAGGTAGCTCATGTGCGCGTCAAAGGTCGTGTCGCCGAAGATCGGGCCCACGAAGCATGGGCCGACCGAAGCGAAGACCGTCGCCAAGGCACCGCCGATCACCGTCCATATCAGGACGAAGCTCAGGAAGTACTGCCGCGCGGCAGGCGCTGCCGCGCGATAGAACAGGAAGAACAGCACCCCGACGTAGATCAGCAGAATCCACCCGTGATACAGCAGCGCCAGCAGCGAGGTGACGATCGGATAGCCGAGCAGCGGCTGGAGCGCCGTCGCGGGATCGTGGCCGAGGAACAACGTGCGGTCCCACGCGATGAACACAGGGTCCCACTGGAAATCGTTGAACAGCGGGATCATCGACTTGAGCGTCGAGAAGAACGGCATGAAGGCGATGGCGATCGCGAGGAGCGGCAGGCGGCCGAGCACCTCGGGATCCGTCACGCGGGCGCGGTAGGTGGCGAGCAGGAACCTGGTCGGTGCTGCGGGGCGGTGGCGGGCGAGCTGCCAGAAGATGTCGGCGAACAGCATCGCCAGCGCGGCCGCGAAGTAGAGTCGGCCATTCCGGGGAATCGATGCGGCTCCGGTGCCGCCGATGTCGTATGTCAGGAACAGCCCGAAGCTGAAGGCGAGCAGGGCGCTGGCCACGAGATAGACCGGGACGTCGCCGCCGATGACCCGTTGCAAGCGTTGCGAGGATATGCGGTTCATGTCGTCTGCGCCCGTCTCCGCCTTCATGGGCGGGATAGGCGGGAATGGTTAACCCGAGGCTACCGCAGGTACGCGACTTCGGCTTGTCGCGCGGCGGACCGTCCCGTAGAGGATGCCGATGCCCGGAGAATTGAGCGATAACAGAGGCCGCGGCGAGGCCGAGTGGAATTGGCCCGCGATCCATCCCGAAGGACGCAAGTTCGGCCTGATAGCGGTGGCTGCCGCGCTGGTCGTGCTGCTGCTGTTCGATCTGGGGATACTCGGCTGGCCGATGCTGATGCTTTCGGCCGGCGTGTTCGCGTTCTTCCGCGATCCCGAGCGGGTGGTGCCGCAAGGCGACGACCTGATCGTCGCGCCGGCCGACGGCATGGTGACGATGATCTGCCAGGTGCCGCCGCCGATCGAGCTGCAGGCGCCCGAACCCGGGGGCGCGCCGGGGCTCGGCACCGAGCCGGTCACGCGCATCTCGATCTTCATGTCGGTGTTCGACGTGCACATCAACCGCGCGCCGGTCGGCGGCACGGTGCGCCGGGTGGTGTACATCCCCGGAAAGTTCCTCAACGCCGACCTCGACAAGGCGAGCGACGAGAACGAGCGGCAGCACGTGCTGATCGAGCGGCCCGACGGGCGGCCGATCGGCTGCACCCAGATCGCCGGGCTGGTCGCCCGCCGCATCGTGCCGTTCATCAAGCCGGGCGACATCGTCGCGGCCGGGCAGCGGATCGGGCTGATCCGCTTCGGCAGCCGGGTCGACGTCTACCTGCCGCAAGGGACCGACGCCAAAGTCCTGCTCGGCCAGACCGTGATCGCCGGCGAGACGATCCTCGCCGAGCTCGGCGGACAGCTGATGCTCGAGGGCGTGCGGCAGTGAACGCGCCGACCGGTCCGCAGGACGACGAGACGGCCACTCCCGGCCCGTCGTGGCTGGGACCGAAGGCAAGCGAGGACGAATTCCCGGCATCGCGCCCGGCTGGCGGACTGACATTGCGGGCGGTGCTGCCCAACGCGATCACCGCGGCGGCGCTGTGTTCGGGCCTGACGGGCATCCGCTTCGCGATCAACGGCAACTGGGAGATGGCGCTGCTCGCGATCATCCTCGCCGGGGTGCTCGACGGAATCGATGGACGGATCGCCCGGCTGCTGCACGCGCAGTCGCGCTTCGGCGCCGAGCTCGACAGCCTGGCCGATTCGCTGAGCTTCGGCGTCGCCCCGGCGCTGGTGATGTTCCTGTGGTCGCTGCAGGATCTGCCGCGCTTCGGCTGGTTCGCCAGCCTGGCGTTCGCAATCTGCTGCGCGCTGCGGCTCGCGCGGTTCAACGCGCAGATCGATGTCGAGCACCAGCCGCACAAGTCGGTCGGGTTCCTCACCGGGATACCGGCGCCGCTTGGGGCGGGGCTGGCGTTCCTGCCGATGTACCTGTGGATCGCCAGCGGCGAGCCCCTGTTCCGCCATCCGGTGCTCGTCGCGGTGTGGCTGGTGGCGATTGCGGCGCTGATGATTTCGAACCTCGCGACGTTCAGCTGGACCTCGATCCGCCCCCGGCGGAGCATCCGGCTCGAAGCGATCGCGCTGGCCGGGCTGGTGTTCGCCGCGCTGCTGACCGAGCCGTGGTGGACGCTGGTCGGGCTGTGCGTGGTCTACCTCGTGCTGATGCCGCTCGCGGTGGTCCGCTACGGCCGGATCAGGCGACAGCGAGCGCTGGCTGCAGGACAGCCGCCGGGCGAGCAGCGGCCGACCGAGTGACGCGCGGCCGGGCGTCGATCTCTGCCAGCTCGGCCAGGATGGCCCGTGCCCGCCGCGAACCGGCAAGCAGCGACGAGACGATGACGGCGAGCGCCGCGAACGCGGTAAATCCGAACAGCAGCGAGACGGCAATGGCCAGCATCGAACCAATTCCTTCAAATCGCTAGGGGAAATCCCTGATTCGCGAATAATGTTCCCGTTACGTCCCATGTTCCGCATTTGTTCCGGCCTGTCAAGCGCGTTTTGCGGTCGCCCGAAGCAGCTGCGCGCCGAATTGACGCTGGCTTTTTCGTCCAGACCTCGCTAAGCGCCGCCCCCGCCGGTCCTCTCGACGCGTTCGGGGGACGGGCAAATTCACATGGAAGGCACTTCACACCGGTGCTTGCTGCGGGATCTCCGCCGGCAGGTTCCCCGCCTTCCAGAGGAACAACCGGAAAGGAATTACCTATGGCGGTACCCACCGTCACCATGCACCAATTGATCGAGGCCGGCGCGCACTTCGGCCACCAGACCCACCGCTGGAACCCGCGGATGAAGCCGTACATCTTCGGCTCGCGCAACGGCGTCCACATCATCGACCTGTCACAGTCCGTGCCGCTGTTCGCGCGCGCGCTCGACTTCGTCGCCGCGACTGTCCGCTCGGGCGGCAAGGTGCTGTTCGTCGGAACCAAGCGCCAGGCGCAGGAGCCGATCGCCCAGGCCGCGCGCGCCTGCGGCCAGCACTTCGTCAACCACCGCTGGCTCGGCGGCATGCTGACCAACTGGAAGACCATCTCGGGCTCGATCAAGCGTCTCAAGGCGCTCGAGGAGCAGCTCAGCGGCGACACCGCCGGCCTGACCAAGAAGGAAGTCCTCCAGCTGACCCGCGAGCTCGACAAGCTGCGTCTCTCGCTCGGCGGCATCCGCGACATGGGCGGCATCCCCGACGTGATGTTCGTGATCGACGCCAACAAGGAAGAGCTGGCGATCAAGGAAGCCAACGTGCTCGGCATCCCGGTCGTCGCGATCCTCGACACCAACGTCGATCCGAACGGCATCGCCTTCCCGATCCCGGGCAACGACGACGCCAGCCGCGCGGTGCGCCTGTACTGCGACGCGATCGCCCAGGCCGCGACCACCGGCCGTCACGAAGGCGTGGTGGATTCGGGTGCCGATATCGGGGCGATGGACGCCCCGCCGGAGGAGGCTGCCATCGCCGAGGAGCCCGAAGCTCCGGCCGCCGAAGCGGTTGAGCCGGCGACCGCCGACGAGGCCGCTGCCGAGGCGTAATCGCCCCGTCACGATTGCAATTCAGAGCGCCGGGCCAATCTTGTGCCCGGCGTTCCCGAAAAATTCCAAAGGACAGACCCATGGCTTACACGGCCACTGACGTGAAGAACCTGCGCGAGCGCACCGGCGCCGGCATGATGGACTGCAAGAAGGCGCTCGACGACACCGGCGGCGACATGGAAGCCGCGGTCGACGCGCTGCGCGCCAAGGGCCTCGCCGCCGC
>DATDLP010000078.1:0-2373 GCA_036519255.1 Croceibacterium sp. | reverse complement strand
GTACAAGCGGCTCGCCGCCGCGCCCGACAGTGTTGCGATCGACGAACTCACCGAGGAAATCGTCGACCGGTTCGGGCCGCTGCCGCCTCCGGCAACGAATCTGTTACGCGTCGCACGCCTGAAGCTCACCGCCCGCGCGCTCGGTATCCGCCGGCTCGACCTCGGGCGCGAGGGCGGGTATGCGCTGTTCGAGGAGCGCAACCAGGTCGACCCGCGCGCGATCATCCGGCTCGTTCAGCACCCGGACCGCGACTATCGACTCGACGGCCCGCTCAAGCTGCGCATTTCAGTCGAGACCGAGGACGATGCGGAGCGGTTCGAATTCGCCGAATCGTTCCTGCAGGGCCTGCGCGGCGGCGGAGATGGAGCGGCCAAGTCGCTGGCGGCCGACAAACCCGCCTCGCAACCCGCCCAAACGCCGGCGGGCGGGAAACGCCGCTGACCGACCCGTTATACTTTGGCCCATGAATTCAAACGGCCGCTCGCGACTGCGCTCCCTGCTCACCGCCGCCCTGTTCGCCTTCGTCGCGGCCACAACGACACTTCCGGCCGCCCAGGCCCAGTCGACCACACCCTCGGCGACCGTCTATACGGTCGAGATCATCGTATTCCGGAACAACACGGGCGCCGGGGGGCCGGAGGACTGGATGGCCAAGCCCATCCCGCGCGGGCCCGATCAGCCCGATTCGCCGGTGACCGGGCGCTTCGTCGCATCGGTGCCGTCCTCGCAGTTCCAGCTCAACGACGTCGCCGCGAAGCTGCGCGCATCCGCTAACTATCAGCCGGTCGCCCATTTCGCCTGGCAGCAGACGGCGAGCTCCTGGGGCTCGGGCGCGGGTTTTACCGTGGCCAAGGTGGCCGGCAACGTGCCCGGGCTCTCGGGCATCATCTTCCTCGAGGCGGGCGCCTATCTGCACCTCGGCATGTCGCTGAACTACCAGACCTCCAACCCGCCCGCCGGCCTCGCGGCGACGCCCGGCACCGTGTTCACGATGGCCGAGTCCCGCCGCGTGAAGCGCTACGAGCGCAACTACTACGATCACCCCGCCTTCGGCGTCATCGCCCTGGTGACCCCCGCGAACCGCGCCACCGGCGGCCGATAATGGGGACATTCCCCGTTTCCTAGCAAAAAGGGACAGACCTCCGGATGTGGCCGAGAGCCAGAGAAGATCGCGAGAGTTGATGGCAACCTGCCGCTGACAGGTCTGTCCCCATTTGCTAGGAAACGGGGAATGTCCCCATTTCAGCGGAAGTCGGATTCCTCGGCGACGATGATGCGGTTGCGGCCCTGCTCCTTGGCGCGGGCCAGCGCCGACTCGACGGCGGAGAGAAAATGCTCCGCCGTGTCTTCGGGACGCGCGGTGTGGATGGCGACGCCGCCGCTCACCGTCACGTATTTCTGCTGCGAGCGCGGGTGGTGGATCTGCTGCTCGCGCACGCGATGCGCCACCGTGGTCGCATGCTGGATCACGTGGTCGGACTGCGTGCCGTGCATGAGCACGATGATGCTGGCGCCTTCCCAGCGGCCGACCACGTCGCTGCCACGGCGGAACGACCCCGCGATGGCGCGCGCGACGCGCTTGACCACCGCGTCCCCGCCGGCGCGATCGAAGATTTCGTTGTAGGGACCCAGCTGGTCGATGTCGAACAGCAGCAGCGCGATGTCGGTCTTGTCGCGCTGCGCGAGCAGGAAATCGCGCTTGAGCACGTCCTCGAAGTAGTAACGCGAGGCGAGGCCCGTGAGCCGGTCTTCGCGCACCCAGTTGGGCAGGCCGCGGATGCCCGACTCGCTGTTGGCCCGGTGGCGCGAGCCGCCTTCGCGGTGGTAGCCGATGAAGTGCGTGACCTGGCCGTTGGCGTCCTTGAGCGGGTAGATCTGCATGTCGTTGACGAACACCGTGCCGTCCTTGCGCACGTTGCGCAGCAGCGCACGCGCGGGCTCGGCGTGGCGCAGCGACTCGCGCAGCGTCACGAGCTCGGGCTGCTCGCGATCCTCGCCCTGCAGCACCCGCAAATTCTTGCCGACCAGCTCGCCGACCTCGTAACCCGAGAGCCGGCAGAAGGCGGGGTTCACGTAGACCACGAGGCGATCGCCGCCGGCCTCGCAGATCACGACGCCCTCGGGCGCCACGTCGAGCGCGCCGCGCAGGAAATCTCCGGCGAATCCGTTCATGAAAGTGCCGTTCATGCGTTGCCCGCCGTGAGGCTGAGCTGGGGAGCCGCCGCCGAGCGCGCCAGCAGCTCCTGGCTGGCCCGCCAGGTGCCGCCCGCGTAGAGCTCTTCGCGCTCGGGCGCGGCCTTGCCGCGCATGCGCACCAGGCGCAGGTGCGAGCTGGGCTGAAGCTCGCATTGCAATCCGTCCAGGAGCTGCAT
>DATDLP010000077.1:0-10028 GCA_036519255.1 Croceibacterium sp. | reverse complement strand
GTAGCGCTCCATCTTCGTGACTTCGTGGGAACCGGCATGCAAAGCGGCTTCGCCGCGGGGCTCAACACCTTCGCGGCTTCGCGTCTTTGTGCGAAAAATCTCATGGCACGACCTCGGCGATCCGCGGCTGCGCCAGCCGGGTCAGCGGCACGCCCGCCAGGGCCCCGCGCAAGGTCTCGTTGACCACCCCCCAATGCGGCCGCACGGAGCAGCTCGCCTCGAGCGCACAGTCGTGGCGGCCGTGCTCGACGCATGGGGTCAGCGTGATCGGCCCTTCGACCGCCTCGACGATGTCGGCCAGCGAGATCGCCGCCGCCGGCCGCGCGAGCTTGAGCCCGCCGCCGGCGCCGCGCACCGAACGCAGCAGCCCGGCGCGCGACAGCAGGCTGACCAGCTTCTGCACGGTCGGCGCGGGCAGCCCGGTTTCCTCGGCCAGATCGGCGGCCGAAACGCGCGCGGTGCCGCAATGGCGCGCGGCGGCGCACATCGTGACGACGGCATAGTCGGCCATGCTCGAGAGGCGCATTGTTGCGATCCGTTCTCAAATCGGAGTGATTCGTTCCGATTTGATCTAGGCGGCGCGCGCGCGGATTTCAAACAAGCGCGGCTTTCAGCACCCCAAAAAACCGCAGGCACAAAAAAGGGGCGGCTCCACGAGGGAGCCGCCCTTGTAAGTGGAGAACTCGTTGCATCGCTGCTTCGAGCCCTTCGGGTCGCAAGGGGGTGATAGCCGATTCGGCACCGCGAGACTTGTATGAAAGCGACAAAGATCGATTCGTGTCGAAAAAACTTTGAAAGTTGCGGGAAATTTCATTGCTAATGATTAGGACGCTTCGGTCGACAGGCCCTATTGGCGCTGTCATAGCGCGCCCATGATCTACCGCCTGGCCCGTCCCGCGCTGTTTCTGCTCGATGCCGAGCGCGCGCACCGGCTCGCCGTCGCAGCGTTGCAGGCGATGCCGAACGGCAGTCCTCCACCCCTCGGCGGACCGCTCGAGACGCGGGTCGCGGGGCTCGTGTTCCCCAATCCGCTCGGCATGGCGGCGGGGTTCGACAAGGACGGCGAGGTGCCCGATGCGCTGCTCGGGCAGGGCTTCGGCTTCGCCGAGGTCGGCTCGATCACCCCGCGGCCGCAGGCGGGCAACCAGAAGCCGCGACTGTTCCGGCTGGTCGAGGACCGCGCGGTGATCAACCGCATGGGGTTCAACAACGGCGGTGCCGCGGCCGCGGCGGCGCGGCTGGCGGCGCGGGAGCGGCACGGCCCTTCGACTGGGCTCAGGACAGGCCCTTCGACTGGGCTCAGGACTGGCGTGGTCGGCATCAATATCGGCGCGAACAAGGATTCGGCCGACCGGATCGCCGACTATGCGCAGATGACCCAGGTCATGGCGCCGCTGGCCGATTACCTCGCGGTCAACATCTCGAGCCCGAACACCCCGGGCCTGCGCGCGCTGCAGGACGAGGGGGCGTTGACCGGGCTGCTCGACGCGGTGCTCGAGGCGCGCGGCGAGATCGGTCCCCCGGTGTTCCTCAAGGTCGCGCCCGATCTCGAACCAGCCGACGTCGATTCGATCGCGCGGATCGCGATGGACAAGTCGCTCGGCGCGCTGATCGTGTCGAACACCACGATTTCCCGGCCTGCGCTTCGTTCGCGGCTGGCGAGCGAAACCGGCGGGCTTTCCGGCGCGCCGCTGCGCGCGCTGGCGCTGCAGCGGCTGCGCGACTTCCGCCGGGCGACAGGCGGCGCGCTGCCGCTGGTCGGCGTCGGCGGGATCGCCAATGCCGAGGACGCGTGGCAGCGAATCCGTGCCGGGGCGAGCCTGGTGCAGCTCTACAGCGCGATGGTCTACGAGGGCCCCGGCATCGCCAGGCGGATCGTGCGCGGGCTCGAGGCGCTGATGCGGCGGGACGGGTTCGGCTCCATTGCCGAGGCGGTGGGAAGCGAATAGCTAGCAGGCGATGCTTCGTCGTACCCTGCTTCTCGCCGCGCCGTTTCTCCTCGGCGCCTGCGCCACCGTCCAGACCGCCGCCGAGACCTCCCAGGTCCAAAACGGGGGAGTCGTCAGCGCCGCCGACCCGCGCGCGGCCGAAGCCGGAGCTCAGATGCTGCGCCAAGGCGGCAGCGCGACCGACGCGGCGATCGCGACGATGCTCGCGCTGACCGTGGTCGAGCCGCAAAGCTCGGGCATTGGCGGCGGCGGCTTCCTGCTGCACGGCGCGCCAGACGGCACGGTCGAGACGCTCGACGGCCGCGAGACCGCGCCGAAAGCGGCCACCCCCGCGTGGTTCCTCAACGAGCAGGGTGCCCCGCGCCCGTTCAACGAGGCGGTGCTCTCGGGTCTCAGCGTCGGCGTGCCCGGCAACGTCCGTCTCGCCGCCGACGCGCACGCGCGGCACGGCAAGCTCGCCTGGGCGCAGCTGTTCGTGCCGGCGATCGCGCTCGCGCGCGACGGTTTCGTGCTCAGCGAGCGGCTGCACGAGTTCCTCGAACGTGCGCGCAACCGCGCCGCGCTCGAGGCCGAGGGACAGGGGCTGTTCTACGACGAGGCGGGGCAAGCGCTGCCGGTCGGGACGGTGGTGAAGAACCCGGCGCTGGCCGCGACGCTCGGGCGCATCGCGCGCGAGGGGCCCGACGCGTTCTACACCGGCGACAACGCAACCGCGATCGCGGTCCACGTCGCGGCCGAGACGCCGCATGCCGCTGGCATGACGGTGGCGGACATCGGCGGCTATGCGGTCGCCGCGCGCGACGCGGTGTGCGGCGACTACCGCGGCTACAGGATCTGCGGGATGGGCCCGCCGTCCTCCGGGGGCACCGCGGTCTACGCGATCCTCAAGCAACTCGAACGGTTCGATCTCGGCGCGCTCGGCCCGCAATCGCCGGTGTTCTGGCACCTGTTCGCCGAATCGCAGCGGCTCGCCTACGCCGACCGCGAGCGCTACCTCGCCGACGGCGACTTCGTCTCGGTGCCGGTCGCCGGACTGATGGACCCGGGCTATCTCGCCACGCGCTCCGCGCTGATCGATCCGGCAAAGACGCTGCCGACCGTGACCGCCGGCACGCCGCAGGGCATCGCGCTCGCCCCGCCCGACGGCGACGAGCCGGTCGAGAACGGCACCTCGCACTTCGTCGCGGTCGACCGCGCGGGCAACGCGGTCAGCTACACCTCGACCGTCGAAGGCTCGTTCGGCTCGGGGCTGATGGTCGGCGGCTATTACCTCAACAACGAGCTGACCGACTTCAGCTTCTCGCCCGCGGCGCCCGACGGGCGCGCGATCGTCAACCGCGTCGAGGGCGGCAAGCGGCCGCGCAGCTCGATGGCGCCGACGCTGGTCTACGACGCGCAGGGCCGGCTGGTGATCACGGTCGGCGCGGCGGGCGGCGCGACGATCCCGGTGCAGGTCGCGCGCGCGTTGATCGGGGTGATCGACTTCGGCCTGCCTCTCGGCGAGGCGATCGCGCTGCCGGTGCTGCTCGCGCCGGCCGATGCGGTCAGCGTGGAGCAGGGCAGCGCGCTCGAGGCGATGATCCCGCAGCTCCAGGCGCTCGGCCACGCGCAAGTCGCCCCGCGCGGCATGCCGCTCAAGACCAATGGCGCGCAGCGCACCGCCGCCGGCTGGGTCGGCGCGGCCGACCCGCGCAGCGAAGGCACCGCGGTCGCCGAATAGCGTCCCTCCGCCGCCCAGGCTTCGCCCTACTTGGATGCCCAGGCTGCGCGCGGCGATGCACCTCGACACGGTGTTCACCCTCGCCGACCGCGACTGCGCCCTGCTCTACCCCCACGCCGGGTCAGCGCATGCGTTCGAATCGCCGTCCCAGATAATGCTCTTGCACGGTGGAGGCTTCAGCAGCTCGGACAGGCCGACGCGCAGCGGGACAGCCACGAACGGCGCGGCGAGCACGCCGAGGAGCACTTTGGCCACCGTGGTCTTGCCATTCGCATTGAGCGCCCATGATCCGCCGAGAACGAGCATCGGCACCCCAAGGATCAGCACCCAGATGCCGAAGCGGTCGCCAGCCAACCTTGGCTCGCGCAACCAGTCCACGAACAAGTATGCCAGCATCAGCAGGACGAGCACGTCGATCGCGAACAGGATGCGGAACAGGCGCATCGCGAAAAGCTATCGGAACGGCCCGCGGATGCAATTGCCACGAAACGGTTGGCCGATGCCGGCGGAGCAGCTAGCCTGCGTATCCCGCCCGCAGGAAGGGGATCGTCCGCGCGCGCGGTCCTGTCCGTAGGTCGGAGACACAACGGAGCCGGCGAACCCGGCCGAGAAGGGATTGGAGGCGCTGCCCTTGCAGCTTTCGGATTTCGCGTCTGCGCCGAACCTCGTGCGCCTGTTCCTCGACCGCGCGGACGAGCTCGGCGAGCGGCCGTTCCTCTCGGCCAAGGCCGAAGGCGCATGGCAGCCGCTGAGCTGGGCGGAGAGCGCGCGGCAGGTGTGCCTGCTGGCCGAGGCGCTGCGCGGCATGGGGCTCGAGGACGGCGACCGCGTGGTGCTGGTGGCGGAGAACTCGCCCGAGTGGGCGATCGCCGACCTCGCGATCATGGCCGCGGGCTGCGTGACCACCCCGGCCTACACCACCAACACCGAGCGCGATCACCTGCACATTCTCGAGAATTCGGGGGCCAAGGCGGTGATCGTCGGCAGCCGCAAGCTCGCACAGCCGCTGCTGCCGGGGGTGGTGCGCTCGGGGATTGCCAGGCACGTGATCGGGATCGAGCCGCTGCGCCCGGGGCAGGCGGAGTTCGAGACCCATTTGTGGAGCGAACTGCTCGAGGGCGATGCGGTGGCCGCGCGCAAGGCGGTCGACGCGCGCGTCGCCGGGATAGGACGGCGCGACCCGGCGTGCATCATCTACACCAGCGGCACCAGCGGACTGCCGCGCGGGGTGCTGCTCCACCACGGGGCGATCCTGTGCAATGTCGACGGCGCGGCCGAAGTGCTGGCCGGCGATTTCGGCTGGGGCGGCGACCGGTTCCTCTCGTTCCTGCCGCTGAGCCACGCGCTCGAGCACACCGCCGGGCTGTACCTGCCGATCGGGCTCGGAGCCGAGATCTGGTTCGCCGAGGGGCTCGACAAGCTGTCGAGCAACATCGAAGAGGCGAAGCCGACCTTCATGGTCGTCGTCCCGCGGCTGTTCGAGCTGATGCGCGGGCGCATCGTCAAGCAGGTCGAAAAGCAGGGGCGGGTGGCCAACTTCGTGCTCGAGCAGGCGCTCGCGCTGGCTGAGCGCCGCGCCGGGAACGAGCGCCGGCTGCTCGACTGGCCGGTCGAGAAGCTGCTCGAGCTGACCCTGCGGCCGAAGATCCGCGCGCGCTTCGGCGGGCGGATCAAGGCGCTGGTCTCGGGCGGCGCGCCGCTCAACCCCGAGGTCGGCGCGTTCTTCGAATCGATGGGCCTGGTCATGCTGCAGGGCTACGGCCAGACCGAAAGCGCCCCGGTGGTGAGCTGCAACTTTCCTTCGGCGGGGATCAAGCTCGACACGGTCGGGCCGCCGCTCAAGGGGGTCGAAGTCCGGATCGCCGAGGACGGCGAGATCCTCGTGCGCGGCGAACTGGTCATGCTCGGCTACTGGCACAATCCGGAGGAGACCGCGAAGACGGTGATCGACGGCTGGCTGCACACCGGCGACATCGGCCACCTCGACGAGCGCGGGCGGATCGTGATCACCGACCGCAAGAAGGACATCATCGTCAACGACAAGGGCGACAACATCGCCCCGCAGAAGCTCGAAGGCATGCTCACGCTGCAGCCCGAGATCGGCCAGGCGATGGTGAGCGGCGACAAGCGGCCCTATGTGGTCGGGCTGATCGTGCCCGATGCCGACTGGGCGTTCGAGTGGGCGAAAGCGAACGCCGAGAAGTTCGACCTGCCCGCGCTGCAGGAACTGCCCGCGTTCCGCAGCGCGATCCGCGCCGCGCTCGACCGGGTCAACGGCGAGCTGTCGGTGATCGAGAAGGTACGCCAGTTCGCCTTCGCCGACGAGCCGTTCGCGATCGCCAACGGCGAGATGACGCCGAGCCTGAAAATCCGCCGCCACGCGATCCGCCAGCGCTACGGGACGCGGATGGATGCGCTGTATCGGGATTAGCTCGGCCGATTTCGATCAGTTGCCGCGAAAGGCGCGGGATGCCGCAACGAGCAGCCATCGCACTCCCGTTCCGCAAGCAAATCCCGCGCTGCTGAAGGCGAAACACCAAAGCGCAGCGAGAACGACCATGAGAGCGATTTCGTTGAATGCTCCCGTGCCGAAATACAACGAGAATTCAAGCGCACCGATGATCGCCGCCACGGCTCCTGCGACGCCGACCGTCAGGAGCGCGCGCTTCCATCCAGCCGGACGCAAGGCAAGGCCTGCTGCAAATCCTATTGCGAACGCGATCGGATAGACGATCATCGAACTGAACAATTTCTTGATCCCGGATTCATCAATCTTGGCCAAGTCTACACGCTGGGGGCGCGACCCGCCAAGCCGCATCGGTCTTTGCCTTCCCTGAAGGAACACACTCGTGCCCGGACCATCCGAAACGGAGCTTGATCAGCGTGACGGCGGATTTCTGTCCGTGATAGTGCCGATCAAACGACGATGAGCGCCTTTAATCCCATTGCCTCGATGGAACGGTTCGAAGCCTCGGGCTTCAAGCGCGCGCAGGCTGAAGCATTGGCCGACGAACTGCGCGCTGCTACAGACGATCTGGTGACACGCGAGATTCTCAAGGCCGAGCTGGATCGTCTATTTATAAGACTCTGCGCCGCCGGCGCGGCGATGCTCGCGCTCGCCGTCACTGCTTCGAAGCTCTTCGCCTGACGCAGCGCGGCGGGAGGAGTTGGAACCTGTCGTGACGAACGAACAGCTCACCCCAAGGCGCTGGACGCTTTGGCCGACAAGCTCACGCTGCGGATTTGCACTATTCTCGGCTGATGGCCGTCGGGTTCGCGGCCATCGGACTGGCCATCGCCTTTTCCTGAAAGAATCGGCTACAGCTCAGGCGGCCTCGGCTTCGACCTTCTCCGGATAGAAGCACGGCTCGCGCTCGGACCACGCCGGTGCGGTGGCCGCGGCTTCGCTCAGCGACTGCAGCAGCGTCTTGCGGCGGAACGGGCGGATTTGCGGCAGCGCGGCGGCGCCGCAGAACGCCGATGGCAGCCACGGGCGCGCCTTGGCGCCGAGCAGCCGCTCGTAGAGGAAGCGATAGGCCGAGAAGCTGGTGATCTGCTCCTGCGCGAGATCCTGCACGGTGATGCGGATCAGCGCGCCGATGAACTCCTGCACGCCGTCGAGCGAGCTGTCGCACGGGATCGTGTCGCGCAGCGCGCGCAGCTCGCGATAGGCGAGGTACTGGCTGCGGATCGCCGCGGCGTCGCCGGCGCGGCCCGACCAGGCCTTGAACGCGTCGCCGCGGGCGAGCCCGACATCGAGGCTGCGCTCGATGAACAGCTGCTCGTCCTCGGTGAAGCTGGCGAACTCGCGCAGCTCGGCGATGGTCAGCGATGCGGTTCCGGTCTTGGCCATGATTGCCCCCGTTGTCTCAAGGGGCGAGTGTCACCCAACTTGGTTAACGACTGGCAAAGGATGGAAAAGAAATCCCCCGGAGGACACGCTCGGGTCGATCAGATCAGCCCCGCCAGCGGACTGCTCGGATCGGCGTACTTGCGCGTTCCCATCCGGCCCGCGAGATAGGCATCGCGCCCCGCCTCGACCGCGAGCTTCATCGCCCGCGCCATGCGCACCGGGTCCTTCGCTTCGGCGATCGCGGTGTTCATGAGCACGCCGTCGCAGCCGAGCTCCATCGCCACCGCCGCGTCGCTCGCGGTGCCGACGCCGGCGTCGACCAGCACCGGCACTTTCGCGCCCTCGACGATCAGCCGGATCGTCACGCGGTTCTGGATCCCGAGCCCCGAGCCGATCGGCGCGCCCAGCGGCATGATCGCCACCGCGCCGGCTTCCTCGAGCTGCTTTGCGCCGATCGGGTCGTCGGTGCAGTAGACCATCGGCTTGAAGCCCTCGGCCACCAGCACCTCGGTCGCGCGCAGCGTTTCGCGCATGTCGGGGTAGAGCGTGCGCGCCTCGCCGAGCACCTCGAGCTTGACCAGGTCCCAGCCGCCGGCCTCGCGCGCCAGCCGCAGCGTGCGGATCGCATCCTCGGCGGTGTAGCAGCCGGCGGTGTTGGGCAAGTAGGTGACCTTGGCGGGGTCGATGAAGTCGGTCAGCATCGGTGCCGAGGGATCGGACACGTTGACCCGCCGCACCGCGACCGTGACGATCTCCGCCCCGCTCGCCTCGAGCGCGGCGGCGTTCTGCGCGAAGTCCTTGTATTTGCCGGTGCCGACGATCAGCCGCGAGCGGAAGCTGCGGCTGGCGACGGTCCAGGTGTCTTCGTTGGTCATGCCAAATCCTTCTCGGCGGCGCGAGATTTGTCGCGCCGTTGCATCCAATTGGCCTCTAGCGCGTTGATCGCGCGAAACCACTCAGGAGATGACCGATGACCGACGCCAGCGCAATTCGCGAGCACATGGAAGTGGTCGGTGCCGACGAGGTCCACCTCGGCACCGTCGACAAGGTCGAAGGCGACCGGATCAAGCTGACCAAGGCGGATTCGGGCGCGCAAGTCGAAGGCGCGGAAGGCGCACACGCCGGTCATCACCACTACGTTTCGCTCGGTCTCGTCGCTTCGGTCGAGGGCAATCAGGTCCGCCTCAGCGCGACCGCAGCCAACGCGGTGCTGTTCGAGGAGGAAGAGGGGGGCTGACCAGCTTCTCTCGCGCTCAATCGCCAAGACGCCGGGCTTCGGTGACCGGGAGACCGGCCTCCGTCGGCACGTAGATCAGCGAGGAGCGGGTTTCCGCAAGAGCCTGGATTTGCAAGTACCTGAGGTAGCCGTCCGGTCCGCCCATCGAATCCTGCAGGATGAGGTTGGCCTTGGCGGCTCCTTGCGCGCGGATGACCTCGGCATCAGCCAAGGCAATGGCGCTTTCCTTCTTTGCTTTGGCCTCGAGGATCGCAACCTGCCGGGACGACTGCGCTTCCGCCAGAGCGGCCTCGCCCGCCTTGCGCATCGAGTAGACGCGGTATTGCGGCCACGCGAACAGCACTGCGGGGATCAACACCAAGGCAGCCAGGAGGCCTACGAGTACGCAGCCCGGGCTGGAATTGCCCAGATCGATTTTGTTCATTTCGATGCCCCCTCCAACCATCGCCTCACTGGCAGGCGAGGCATTCCTCGTAGTCGGTCTGGCTGGCCAGCTCGTACTTCGGCAGGTCGGCGGTGTTGTCGGCCTCGACCCCGCCGGCGAACCCGGCGCGCTGCACGCTCTTGCTGCGCAAGTAGTACAGCGACTTGATGCCCTTCTCCCACGCCTGGAAGTGCAGCATCATCAGGTCCCACTTGTCGACGTCGGCCGGGATGAACAGGTTGAGGCTCTGCGCCTGGTCGATGAACGGCGAGCGGTCGGCAGCGAACTCGAGCAGCCAGCGCTGGTCGATCTCGAAGCTGGTCTTGAACACCGCCTTCTCCTCGGCGGTGAGGAAGTCGAGGTGCTGCACGGAGCCGCCCTTCTCGAGGATCGAGTTCCACACCGCGGTCGAATCCTTCGACTTCGCCTTGAGGATCTTCTCGAGGTACTCGTTCTTGACCACGAAGCTGCCCGACAGCGTCTTGTGGGTGTAGATGTTGGCCGGGATCGGCTCGATGCACGCGCTGGTGCCGCCGCAGATGATGCTGATCGAAGCCGTGGGCGCGATCGCCATCTTGCAGCTGAAGCGCTCCATCGCGCCCTGCTCGGCCGCGTCGGGGCAGGCGCCGCGCTCTTCGGCCAGCACCATCGAAGCCTCGTTGGCCTTGGCCGCGATGTGCTGGAACATGCGCAGGTTCCACACTTTGGCCATCGGGCTCTCGAAGCCGATGTTCTTGAGCTGCAGGAACGAGTGGAAGCCCATCACGCCCATGCCGACCGAGCGCTCGCGGCTGGCCGAGTACTTGGCGCGCGCCATCTCGTCGGGCGCGCGGTCGATGTAGTCC